>NZ_JBHWVI010000030.1:0-59876 GCF_042737005.1 Streptomyces sp. NPDC060027 | reverse complement strand
GCCGCGCGGGGCGGGCGCCCCCGCGCCCGGCTCCCCGTCCACACGCCCAGATCCCCCCACACCGGCCTCTGCCGCCACCCCCGTGATCTCCATGCTCACCTGCGGGAGCGGGGCTGACCTCGGCAGGAGAGCGGCTGACCTCAGCGGGAGAGCACTTGAGCTCGGGACAGTTACCGCTCCCGGACGGTGTAGGTCAGGTGCGTCACCCTCGGGGAGGGCTCCGCGTGGACCGGCTCCAGGGCCACGCGGCCCGCGTCCACGCCCTCGAACAGGCGGATTCCGGAGCCGAACAGCACGGGTGACAGCGCGATCGAGAACTCGTCGATCAGGCCGGCGTTCACGTACTCCAGGATCGTCGCGCCGCCGCCCGCGATGCGGACGTCCCGGTCGCCGGCGGCCTCGCGGGCCTGGTCGAGCGCGGTCTCGATGCCGTCGTTGACGAAGTGGAAGGTGGTTCCACCCGACCGCTCCCAGGGGTCACGCTTCTCGTGCGTCACCACGAAAACCGGCGTGTGGAACGGCGCCTCCTCCGGCCACGCCTGCTCGCCGAGGTCGAACATGCGCTTGCCCATCACGCTCGCGCCGGTGCGCTCGAACGTCTCCCGCGCGAGGTCGTTGTCGCGCCCTTCCTCGCCGCCCTCGCCGAGCTTGAGGTTCTCCCGGAAGAACCGCTGCGGGAACATCCACCGCTGCAGCTCCATCCACTGCGCCGTCCAGCGCTGCGCATCCGGGTCGTCCGTGCGCTCCTCGGGCGCGATGAACCCGTCCAGCGACATAGTCACACTGAAGAACACCTTTCCGGCCATCAGTCCTCAACTCCCTTCCGAACGATCTCGGTGACGTAGGCAGCCAGGTTGCTCAGGGTCTGCCGGCCGCCCTCGATCGCGTGGTACTTCTCGACCGCCTCGTCGCGCAGCTCCTTGGTGGGGAACACCGTGCGCATCTCGATCCGGGTCGCCGTGCCGTCGGGCGCGAACGTGAGCACCGACTCGAAGGCGTTCGGATCGCCGCGGGACTCACCGTGCAGCAGCGCGATCCGCTCCGGCGGGGCGATCTCGGTATAGGAGATCCACTCCTGGTAGTCCGTCCCGTCCGGTCCGTGCATCACGAAGTCCCACACCCCGCCGACGCGGAACTCGAACGCCCGCGTGGTGGTGGTGAACCCCTCCGGTCCCCACCACCGCGACAGGTGCCGGACTTCGGTGAACGCCTCGAACACCAGCTCCCGTGGGGCACTGATGACCCGGAAGATCACGATCTCGCGGTCGGCCGTCGCCGACCGCGTCGGCGTGTCCCGTCCCGTCGACGCCATCGGTCACTCCTCCCGCCTTGCCTGATTGAGGTCCTGCACGTACGCGTCCAGCCGGTCGAAGCTCTCGTTCCAGAACCGCTCGAACCCGCCGGTCCACTCGTGGACCGGTCGCAGCCCACGGGCGTCAAGGCCGTACAGGCGCTGCTTGCCCGCCTTGCGGTCCCGCACCAGCCCGACCTCCCGGAGCACCCGCAGGTGTTTGGACGCCCCCGGCTGGGTCATCCCCAGTTCCTGGGCCAACTCGGTCACCGGCCGCTCACCCGCCCTCAGCAGTACCAGGATCTGCCGGCGCTGCGGCTCCGCGATCGCGTTGAAGACGTCCGACGTCGTCGCTGCTCGTGCCATGGACGCCATCATATTCCGATATCGGCATGCGTCAAACAGGAGGATCGCGGGTGTCGCGCGGACCCTGCGGAAGAACCAGCGGTCGGCGGCCGCGCTCGGGCGTCGTCGGCGGAGCGCGGCGGAGCGCACCCTCCCGCACGCGCCCGTCGTGAATCCGCGTCGTCGGATCCATTGACCCCCGGACGTTCACGAACCTAACCTGGGTTCTCATACATAGACGACATCTACATACGGGGATGAGGCTCATGGCGGGGTTCAGCGCGGAGCACGAGCGCGTGGTCGAGCGGCTGCGGGACGGCATGGCGAGCGGGGTGCTGTCCTTCCCGCTCACGAGCTTCACGGAGGACGGCGACCTCGATCCGGACTCCTACCGGGCCTGTCTGGCCGCCCAGTTGGCCACGGCGCCGGGCGCGGTGTTCCCCGCCTGCGGGACCGGCGAGTTCAGCGCGCTGGACGAGGACGAGTACCGCACGGTCGTCACCGCGACCGTCGAGATCGCCGACGGCCGCCTGCCCGTGGTCGCGGGCGTCGGCTACGGATGGGCGCAGGCGCTGCGGTTCGCCCGGATCGCGGAGGAGGCCGGGGCGGACGCCCTCCTGGTGCTGCCCCACTACCTCGTCGAGGCCCCGGAAAGCGGCCTGGTCGAGCAACTGCGCCGGATCGCCGCCGGAACGCGGCTGCCGCTCATCGCGTACCAGCGGGGCCCGGTCGCCTTCACCCCCGAGGGGCTGCGTGCCATCGCGGAGATCCCCACCGTCATCGGGCTCAAGGACGGACACAGCGACCTCGACCGCCTCCAGCGCCTGACGCTCGCCGCGCCCGACGGCTTCCTGTTCTTCAACGGAGCCGCCACCGCCGAGATCCAGGCCCGCGCGTACGCCACCGTCGGCGTCCCGGCCTATTCGTCGGCCGTCCACGCCTTCGCTCCCGAGATCGCCGACGCCTGCTTCGCCGCGCTGCGGGCCGGCGACGAGGCGACCGTGACCAAGCTGCTGCGGGACTTCTACGTCCCGCTCGTCGAACTGCGCGACCGGGTGCCCGGCTACGCGGTCTCGCTGGTCAAGGCCGCCGCCCGGCTGCGGGGCCTTCCGGTCGGGCCGGTGCGCGCGCCGCTCACCGATCCCGGCCCGGCCGATCTCGCCGCCCTGGAGCGCATCCTCGACACCGGGCTGGCGCTCGTCGGAGCCACCCGCCGACCCGCCTGAAGCACGCGGGGGACGGCCCCGGAGGCCTCGGGCGGTGCGTCCGCCCGACCGGCCCGTCGCCGTCATCCTGTGATCACCGGCCTCGGTCACCCTCGTACACAAGGATTCTGATGATGAGCCAGCAACCGACGATCACCGATTTCTCCGTCTACCCGGTCGCGGGACGGGACTGCATGGAGCTGAACCTGTCGGGCGCCCACGGCCCCTGGTTCACTCGCAATGTCGTCGTCCTCAAGGACTCCGAGGGGCGCACCGGACTCGGCGAGGTGCCCGGCGGGGAGAAGATCACCCGGACGCTGCGCGACGCGGAGCCCCTCGTCCTCGGCGCGAAGGTGGGCGACTACCAGCGCGTCCTGCGGGAGATCGGGGACCGCTTCCGCGACCGCGACGCCGGTGGGCGCGGCGCCCAGACCTTCGACCTGCGGACGACCGTCCATGCCGTCACCGCTGTCGAGTCCGCTCTCCTCGACCTGCTCGGCCAGCATCTCGACGTCCCGGTCGCCGCCCTGCTCGGCGACGGCCTCCAACGCGATCGTGTGCGGGTGCTGGGCTATCTCTTCTACGTCGGCGACCCGGACCGCACGGATCTGGCCTACGCCCGGCAGAGCGACTCGGACGTGGACTGGTACCGCCTGCGGCACGAGGAGGCCCTCACGCCCGGCGCGATCGTCCGGCAGGCCGAGGCCGCCCATGACCTGTACGGTTTCCAGGACTTCAAGCTCAAGGGCGGTGTCCTGGAGGGCGCCGAGGAGGTCCGGGCCGTACGCGCGCTGAAGGACCGCTTCCCCGAGGCCCGGATCACCCTCGACCCCAATGGCGCCTGGTCGCTGCGCGAGGCGATCGAGCTGTGCGAGCCGCTGGTCGGCACGCTCGCCTACGCCGAGGACCCCTGCGGCGCCGAGGCCGGCTACTCGGGGCGGGAGATCCTGGCCGAGTTCCGCCGGGCGACGGGGCTGCCGACGGCGACCAACATGATCGCCACGGACTGGCGACAGCTCACCCACGCCCTGGCCCTCCAGTCGGTCTCCATCCCGCTGGCCGACCCGCACTTCTGGACCATGCGGGGCTCGGTGCGTGTGGCCCAGCTGTGCAACGCGATGGGCCTGACCTGGGGCTGCCACTCCAACAACCACTTCGACATCTCGCTCGCCATGGTCACGCACTGCGGAGCCGCGGCACCGGGCCCCTACAACGCCCTCGACACCCACTGGATCTGGCAGGAGGGTCTGGAGCGGCTCACGGTCGCCCCGCCGCGCATCGTCGACGGCGAGATCGCGCTTCCGGACTCCCCCGGCCTCGGCGTCCAACTGGACATGGACCGGCTCCTGGCGGCGCACGAGCTGTACCTGAAGGAGGCGCTCGGCGCCCGGGACGACGCCGTCGGGATGCGCTACCTCGTCCCCGGGTGGGAGTTCGACGCCAAGCGCCCCGCCCTGGTGCGCTGACCGCCGCCCCGGGCCGCGCGGAGACCGACACCCGCGGCGACCGACACCTGCGGGGGCCCGCGCCGACCGACACGACGGACCCGGCGGCCATTCAGACTCGCCGAGTCACGGTGCCGACACCGCGGCGCAGGCCCGCCGCCCCGAGCCACGGTGCCGGCCATCGCCGATCCGCAGCCGGGGCACGGTGCCGGACATCAGAGACCCGCCGCCCCGAGCCAGCGTGCCGAACGTCAGAGATCGCCGCCCCGAGCCCGTGCCGGACGTCAGAGACCCGCCGCCCGTCGTAGGCCACCGCCCCGCGCCCTCGCACCCGCACTCCCACGCCCAGCTTCTCCCCCTCCCCCTCGCTCCCGCAAAAAGCGCCGCCGACCCCTTGCACTGACGCTGGACACCTGAATTACTGATCCGGACCAGCACGACCGAATGATCGGTCGTCCGGAATCGCATGGTTGGTGAGGGAGAAGTCGCGATGGCGGACTCGAAGGACCTGCTCGACGCGGGCGAGCTGCTCGACGCGGAGGGATTGCGGGCCCTCCAGCTGGAGCGGCTGCGCGCGTCGCTGCGCCACGCGTACGAGAACGTTCCCTTCTACCGGTTGTCCTTCGACAAGGCCGGGCTGCGCCCGGACGACTGCCGCTCGCTCGCCGACCTGGCACGGTTCCCCTTCACGACGAAGGCGGACCTGCGCGAGAACTACCCGTACGGAATGTTCGCCGTGCCGCAGGACCGGATCCGGCGCATCCACGCGTCCAGCGGGACGACCGGGCGCCCCACGGTCGTCGGCTACACGGAGAACGACCTGTCCATGTGGGCCGACATGGTGGCCCGTTCGATCCGCGCGGCGGGCGGCCGCCCCGGCGACAAGGTCCACATCGCCTACGGCTACGGGCTGTTCACGGGCGGACTCGGCGCCCACTACGGCGCGGAACGACTCGGCTGTACGGTGATCCCCGCGTCCGGCGGCATGACGGCACGTCAGGTCCAGCTGATCCAGGACCTGAAGCCCGAGATCATCATGGTGACACCCTCGTACATGCTGACCCTGCTCGACGAGTTCGAGCGGCAGGGTGTGGACCCGCGCGGCACCTCGCTGCGCGTCGGGGTCTTCGGAGCCGAGCCGTGGACCGAGGAGATGCGCCGCGAGATCGAGGAGCGGTTCGCGATCGACGCGGTGGACATATACGGCCTCTCGGAGGTCATCGGCCCGGGTGTCGCCCAGGAGTGCGTGGAGACCAAGGACGGTCTGCACATCTGGGAGGACCACTTCTACCCGGAGGTCGCCGACCCCATCACCGGTGAGGTGCTGCCGGACGGCGAGGAGGGCGAGCTGGTGTTCACCTCGCTCACCAAGGAGGCCATGCCCGTGATCCGTTACCGGACACGGGACTTGACACGACTGCGGCCCGGCACGGCGCGGGTCTTCCGCCGGATGGAGAAGATCACCGGGCGCAGTGACGACATGGTGATCCTGCGGGGAGTCAATCTCTTCCCGACGCAGATCGAGGAGATCGTGCTGCGGACACCGGGTGTCGCCCCGCACTTCCAGCTCCGGCTGACCCGTGAGGGCCGTCTCGACGCTCTCGCCGTACGGGCCGAGGCGCGGTCCGGCGCCACGCCCGAGACGCGGGAGGCGGCGGCGCGGGCGATCACCGCGGGGATCAAGGACGGGATCGGTGTCTCGGTCACGGTGGAGATCGTCGAACCGGAGTCGCTGGAGCGGTCGGTGGGCAAGCTCAAGCGGATCGTGGACCTGCGCCCGCGCGCGTGACCGGCCGCAGCCCCGGGTGCCCCGGGCCACGAGCGGACGCCGAACCGGCCCCGCGCGGCCCCCTGTTGGAGCGTTGCCGCGTTGCCGGCGTCCGCTAGGCCTGGCCGAACCGGTCCCGCAGCTCCCGCTTCAGGATCTTGCCGCTGGCGTTGCGGGGCAGCTCGTCCACGAACAGGACGCGCTTGGGCGCCTTGAAGTGGGCGAGCTTCTCGCGTGCGTGGGCGATCAGTTCGTCCTCGGTGACCTCACCGCGCGGGACGACGACCGCGGTGACGGCCTCGATCCAGCGCTCGTCGGGGAGCCCGACGACGGCCACCTCGGCGACATGCTCGTGGGTGTACAGCGCGTCCTCCACCTGCCGTGAAGCGACCAGCACGCCACCGGAGTTGATGACGTCCTTCACCCGGTCCACGACCGTGAAGTACCCGTGGGCGTCGCGCACGGCGAGGTCCCCCGAGTGGAACCAGCCGTCGCGGAACGCCTCGGCCGTCTCCTGCGGCTTGTCCCAGTAGCCCTCGCACAACTGCGGTGAGCGGTAGACGACTTCGCCCGGAGTGCCGTCGGGCACGTCCTTGCCGTCCTCATCGACCACCCGCGCGTCCACGAACAGCACCGGGCGTCCGCACGAGTCCATCCGGCCCTTGTGCTCGTCGGGCCCGAGGACGGTGGCCAGGGGGCCGATCTCGCTCTGGCCGAAGCAGTTGTAGAAGGCCAGCTTCGGCAGCCGTGCGCGCAGTCGTTCCAGGACGGGGACCGGCATGATCGACGCCCCGTAGTAGGCCTTGCGCAGGCCGCTCAGGTCGCGGTCGGCGAAGTCGGGGCGGTTGGACAGACCGATCCACACGGTGGGCGGCGCGAAGAGGCTGTCCGCGCGGCCCGCCTCGATGAGGTCGAAGAGCTGACCCGCGTCCGGGGAGTCGAGGATGGTGTTCGAGGCGCCGATCGCGAGATAGGGCAGCAGGAACACGTGCATCTGCGCCGAGTGGTAGAGCGGCAGCGAATGGACCGGCAGGTCCCCGGCGCTCAGATCGAGGGCGGTGATCGCGCTCAGGTACTCGTGCACCAGGGCGCGGTGCGTCATCATCGCGCCCTTGGGCAGCGCGGTGGTGCCCGACGTGTAGAGGAGCTGCACGAGCGTGTCGCCGCGCGGCTCCTCACCGTCGTACGGAAGTGCCGTGTCCAGCCGCGCGAGGAGCGAGTCGTCGGCGTCGCGCAGCGGCAGGGTCCGTACGCCGTCCGGGAGCCGGTCGGCGAGGTCGGGGTCGGCGAGGACGAGGGTGCTGCCCGACTGGCCGACGATATAGGCGAGATCGTCGCCGGTCAGGTTCTGGTTGACCGGCACATGGACGAGTCCGGCGCGGGCGCAGGCGAGGAAGCCGATCAGGTAGGCGTCCGAGTTGTGGCCGTAGGCGCCGACACGGTCGCCGGGGGCCAGCCCCTCGTCGAGCAGCACGGTCGCCGCGCGGGAGACGGCCCCGTCGAGTTCCGCGTACGTCCAGGAGCGCTCGCGGTAGTCGACCGCGCGCCGCGCGGGTGTGCGCCGTGCGCTGCGGCGCAGCACCCCGTCAACCGTACTGCCGTGTCCAGGCGTCATGTCACGTGATCCTCTGCCCATGGAACGGGGAGGTCAAGTCACCGCACGTCATGGAGCCCGGACAGCACGACGGGTGCGCCGGGTCGGGGAAGGCTCCCGCGTCACATCCCCCGGGTGCGGCCCTCCCAGTAGGGGTCCCGCAGCCGCCGCTTGTACAGCTTTCCGTTGGGGTCGCGGGGCATGGTCGCGATGAAGTCGACGCTCCTGGGCCGTTTGTACCCGGCGAGCCGGCGCTCGCAGTGGCCGAGGATGTCGGCGGCGAGCGCCGGACCGGCCTCGTGGCCCGGCGCGGCCTCGACCACCGCCTTGACCTCCTCGCCCCAGTCGTCGTGCGGGATGCCGAAGGCGGCCGCGTCGGCGACGGCGGGGTGGGTGAGCAGGGCCGCCTCGATCTCGGCCGGGTAGATGTTGACCCCGCCCGAGATGATCATGTCGATCTTGCGGTCACGGAGGAAGAGATAGCCGTCCTCGTCGAGAAGGCCCAGGTCGCCGACGGTGAAGAAGTCTCCGATGCGGTTCTTCCGGGTCTTGGTCTCGTCCTTGTGGTACGAGAATCCGCCGGTGCTCATCTTCATGTAGACGGTGCCGAGTTCACCGGGCGGCAGCCGGTTGCCGTCGTCGTCGAAGACCGCCAACTCGCTGATCGGCCACGCCCTGCCGACGGTGCCGGGCTTCTTGAGCCAGTCCTCGGCGGTCGCGAAGGCTCCTCCCCCCTCGCTGGCCGCGTAGTACTCCTCGACGCTGTCGCCCCACCACTCGATCATGGCCCGCTTCACATGGTCCGGGCACGGGGCCGCGCCATGGATGGCGTGCCGCATGGACGAGACGTCGTAGCGGGCCTTCACGTCGTCGGGGAGCGCCAGCAGCCGGTGGAACTGGGTCGGCACCATATGGGTGTGGGTGCACCTGTGTGCGTCGATGACACGCAGCATCTCCTCGGGCGTCCACTTGTCCATCAGCACCAGTCGGTGGCCGATGTGCAGGGACGCGCCCGCGAACTGGAGGACCGCGGTGTGGTAGAGCGGCGAGCAGACGAGGTGCACGTTGTCTTCGAAGGGCCGGATGCCGAAGATGGCGAGGAAGCCGCCGAGGTACGACTCCTCGGGGAGCTTGCCGGGCAGCGGGCGCCGGATGCCGCGCGGGCGGCCGGTGGTGCCCGAGGTGTAGTTCATGACCCAGCCGAGGGTGCGGTCCTCGGGCGCGGAACCGGGCTGCCCGTCGAGGAGTTCGGCGTACGGCCGGAAGCCCTCGATCGCGCCGACGGCGTACCGCCGGTCTCCGGGGAGCTTCGCCTCGTCGGCGGCGTGCCGGGCCGCGTCGGCGAACCGTTCGTGGGCGATGAGGACCTTGGCGCCGGAGTCGGAGACGATCCAGGCGATCTCGGGGCCGACGAGGTGATGGTTCACGGGGACGAGGTAGAGACCGGCCTGCGAGGCGGCGAGGAAGGCGACGAAGAACTCGACGCCGTTGGGCAGCACGACCGCGAAGGAGTCGCCGCGCCGGAGGCCGGCGGCCCGCAGTCCGTGGACGAGCCCGTTGGCGGCCGCGTGCAGCCGTCCCGCGGTCCACTCCTCCGCGTCGGGCGTGACGAGGACGACGCGCTCGGGGTCCGCGGCGGCCTGGGCCCAGAAGCCGTTCGGTGCTGTGCTCATGCCTGTTCCTCCCTGCCCGCGATGCGGTTGATGCGGTCGACGGCGCGCTCGAAGCCCCGGGTCAGGTCGTCGAAGACCTCCTGGACGGCGCGCTCGCTGTTCATCCGGCCGACGATCTGGCCGACCGGTGTGCCGAGCAGGGGTTCCACCTCGTACTTCTGGATGCGGGAGACGGCGTCGGCGACCAGCAGCCCCTGGAGCGGCATGGGGAGCGTGCCGGGACCGTTCGGGTCGTCCCAGGCGTCGGTCCACTCGGTGCGCAACTGGCGTGCGGGCTTGCCGGTCAGGGCGCGCGAGCGGACGGTGTCGCCGGAGCCGGCGGCGAGCAGCTTGCGGGTGACGCCGGGTGAGTGCATGTCGGCCTCGGTGACGGTCAGCCAGATGGATCCGAGCCACACCCCCTGGGCGCCGAGGCTGAGCGCGGCGGCCACCTGCTGTCCGCTGCCGATGCCGCCTGCGGCCAGCACGGGCAACGGCCCGACAGCGTCCACGACTTCGGGGGTGAGCACCATCGAGGCGATCTCCCCGGTGTGCCCGCCGGCCTCGTAGCCCTGCGCGACGACGATGTCGATGTTCGCCTCGGCGTGTTTGCGGGCGTGCCGGGCGCTGCCCGCGAGAGCCGCGACGAGCACGCCCTGGGCGTGGGCGCGCTCGACGACGTCGGCGGGTGGGGAGCCCAGCGCGTTGGCGAGCAGCTTGATCGGATAGTCGAAGGCGACGTCGAGCTGACCGCGGGCGACCTGTTCCATCCACCCGGTGATGCGCCAGCCGGACGCCTCGCCCTCGGCGAGTTCGGGTACGCCGTACTTGGCGAGGGTGTCCTTGACGTACTGCCGGTGCCCCTCGGGGATCATTGCCTCGACGTCCGCCTCGCTGACGCCCTCGACCTTCTTCGCGGGCATGACGACGTCGAGGCCGTAGGGCCTGCCGTCGACGTTCGCCTCGATCCAGTCGAGGTCGCGCTCGAGGTCGGTGGGGGCGGTGTAGCGGACCGCGCCGAGCACACCGAATCCGCCCGCGCGACTGATGGCCGCGGCGACTGCGGGAAACGGCGTGAAGCCGAAGATGGCGTGCTCGACTCCCAGTTCCTTGCTCAGCTCCGTCTGCATGGCCGCAGGATGCCGCAGACGTCCGGACGAGGGAAGGCCTTTTCTGATACTCCGTCAGATACCTGAAGGTCCGCCGGGAAGGTTGACACGCCCGCGCCTGACGGGAAAGTTTCACTCGGCACGGCAGACCCGGAAAGATACTTTCAGGCTACGTGAGCGGGAGGCTTCTCGATGACCGAAGGCGCGAAGGGCAGAGGGGGCGACGGGCTGACCCGTCGTCAATGAGGCAAGGGCTTACTGGGCGTGGGCGGAGCGCTGGCCGTCGCGCCGTTCCCGGCCGGTCCCGCCGCCGCCTCGACGGGGGACGGCCGCCGGACCCTGCGGCACGGCACCCCCGGCCAGGCCGGACTGCTCGCCGGGCATCTGCGCCAACTGGTCGCGGACGCCGAGGCGTTCCTCGGCCCCTCCCCCCAGCACCCCTGGTACGCCGGTGCCGTCCTGCTCGCCGGGCGCGGCGGCACGGTGGCCCTGCACCAGCCGATCGGCATGGCCGTGCGCTACGCGGCGTACGACGAGAAGACCGACACGGGCGTGGAGTTCCCCGCCGACCGGCAGATCCCGGCGGCGAGAGACACCGTCTACGACCTCGCCTCCGTCTCCAAGCTGTTCACGTCGATCCTCGCCGTGCAGCAGCTGGAGCGCGGGGCCCTGGAGCTGGAGGTCGCCGTCGCCTCCTACCTCCCGGAGTTCGCGGGCGGCGGCAAGAAGGACATCACCGTCCGTCAACTGCTCACCCACACCTCCGGGTTCCGCTCCTGGATCCCTCTGTACAGAGCGCCGACCCCCGAGGGCAAGCTCCAGCTCATCTGGGACGAGGTGCCCCTCCATCAGCCGGGCACCACGTACCTCTACTCCGACCTGAACCTGATCTCGCTCCAGCTGGTCCTGGAGCGGATCACCGGCCGGACCCTCGACACCCTCCTGCGCGACGAGATCACCGGCCCCCTCGGCATGGACCGCACCCGCTACAACCCGCCCGCCTCCTGGAAGCCCCGGATCGCCGCCACCGAGGACGCCCGGCTGCCCTGGTCGGGACTGGACCGCGGGCTCGTGTGGGGCGAGGTCCACGACGAGAACGCGTACTCCCTCGGCGGGGTCGCCGGTCACGCGGGGGTCTTCTCCTGCGCGTGGGACCTGGCCGTTCTCGGCCGTACGCTGCTGAACGGCGGCGCGTACGGCAGGGCACGCATCCTGGAGCCGGAGACGGTGGACCTGATGTTCACCGACTTCAACACCGCCTTCCCGGGCGACGAGCACGGCCTCGGCTTCGAGCTCTACCAGCACTGGTACATGGGCGCGATGGCGACGCCGCGCACCGCGGGCCACACCGGCTTCACGGGCACCTCGCTCGTCCTCGACCCGACGACCGACTCCTTCCTGATCGTCCTCGGCAACTCCGTTCACCCCGTGCGCAATTGGCGATCCGGTTCCGCTCCCCGGGTCACCGCCGCGAACAACCTGGCGCGGGCCGTCGCGGTGCGTCCCGCGCGCGGCCGTACGTCCTGGTTCTCCGGGACCGCGAGCGCGACGACCGCGACCCTGACGCTGCCCGCCCTCGACACCAGCGCCGGTCCCGCGCGCCTCGGCTGCGCACTGTGGTGGGACACCGAACCCCGGTCGGACCTCCTGTTCCTGGAGTCCTCCACCGACGGCGGAACGACCTGGCGGCCGGTCCCCTTCACGACCCGGCGGCGCTCCGAGGACCCGCAGGACCATCCGACGGGCACGGCCACCGGCTGGTCGGGGCGCGTGTGGCACCGAGTCGGCGCGGACCTGCCGAGCGCCGCGGGGCTCACACTGCGCTGGCGGTACACGACCGACCGGCTGTACGTCGGCCGCGGCGCGTACGTCGACGCCCTGCGGGTCGAGAGCGGCGACCGCGCCGTCTTCGACGAGTCACGGCCCGCGGACGCGGCGCGGATCGCGGCGGCGGGCTGGGAGCCGTCCAAGGACTGATCTCGGGACCTCATCCTCATCATGTCGGCATCCACACCCACCCAACCGAAAGCGGCCTTTGTCGCGAAGGGACAAAGGCCGCCATGGTTCACAACGGCACATCAGGCTACGGTGAGCCCGGATGGGCTGCTACAGGTCGTTGTCCAGACATCCCGGGCTCCCTATTCGCCGACGCACGCCTCGTAGTACAGAGCTGAGGTTTCCGAGATATCCGCATCTGCCGGGTGGCGGCCGAGGCCGAATCTTGCGTAGGACCTTCAGCAGGCCGGTTGATTGTCGACCTGCGGATATCCAGGCGAACAGAGGGACAGGCCTCAGCGTCCCTGGCCCAGCGACTCCAGTACGGCCTTCGCCGCGTTGTGCCCCGGAACTCCGCTCACCCCGCCGCCGCGCACCGCGCCCGCCCCGCACAGCATCACGTTCGCGTGCCGGGTCTCGACGCCCCAGCGGCCGGTGCCCTCCTGGGCGTACGGGAAGGCGAGGTCGCGGTGGAAGATGTTGCCGCCCGGCAGGCGCAGGTCCCGCTCCAGGTCGAGCGGGGTCTTCGCCTCGATGCACGGGCGTCCGTCCGCGTCGGTGGCCAGACAGTCGGCGAGCGGCTCGGCGAGGTGCGCCTCCAACTGCGCCAGCGTCGACTTCAGCAGTTCCTCCCGTACGCCGTCGTTGTCCCGCTCGAAGAGCCGGGCCGGCGTGTGGAGGCCGAAGAGCGTGAGGGTCTGATATCCCTGCTCGACCAGATCCCGGCCGAGGATGCTGGGGTCGGTGAGCGAGTGGCAGTAGATCTCCGAGGGCGGCTGGGCGGGCAGTTCACCGGACGCGGCCTGCGCGTGGGCGATCGCCAACTGCTCGTAGCCCTCGGCGATGTGGAAGGTCCCGGAGAACGCCTCGCGCGGGTCCACGGAGGTGTCCCGGAGCCTCGGCAGCCGCTTGAGCAGCATGTTCACCTTGAGCTGGGCACCCTCGGCGGGGGTGGGCTGCTCGTCTCCGGTGAGGTGCGCGAGCTCCTGCGGCGAGGCGTTCACCAGGACGTGCCGGGCCGCGACGACGCCCTCGCCGTCGGCGGTCCGGTAGGTGATCTCGGTGGACCGGCCGTCCGTGTCGATCCGCAGCACCTCGTGTCCGGTGGCGATCACCGCGCCCGCGGTGCGTGCCGCGGCGGCGATCGCGTCGGTGAGGGCGCCCATCCCGCCGACGGGTACGTCCCAGTCTCCGGTGCCGCCGCCGATCACGTGGTAGAGGAAGCAGCGGTTCTGCCGCAGGGACGGGTCGTGGGCGTCGGCGAAGGTGCCGATCAGCGCGTCGGTGAGGACGACACCGCGTACGAGGTCGTCGCTGAAGTAGTCCTCGACGGCCGCGCCGACCGGCTCCTCGAAGAGGATCCGCCAGGCCTCCTCGTCGTCGACACGCGCCCTCAGCTCCTCGCGGGTGGGCAGCGGCTCGGTGAGCGTCGGGAACACGTTCTTCGCGACGCGGCCGGTCATCCCGTAGAAGCGCTGCCACGCCTCGTACTCGCGATCCGAGCCGGTCAGCCGGGCGAACGCCTCGCGGGTGCGCCGCTCGCCGCCGCCGACGAGCAGCCCGGTGGGCCGTCCGTCGCGCTCGACGGGCGTGTACGAGGAGACCGTGCGGCCACGGACCCGGAAGTCGAGACCCAGGTCCCGCACGATCTTCCGGGGCAGCAGGCTCACCAGGTACGAGTAGCGCGACAGACGCGCGTCGACTCCGGCGAACGGCCTGGTGGAGACGGCGGCGCCGCCGGTGTTCCCCAGGCGCTCCAGCACCAGCACGGACCGCCCGGCCCGCGCCAGGTAGGCGGCGGCGACCAGTCCGTTGTGGCCTCCGCCGACGATCACGGCGTCATATTCCTCGTGTGCAGGCATGGTTCTTCGTAGCACGTGATGATCTACGTCGGCCAGGGGTGCGCGGCAAGCGGCGGGCGGCCGTACGAGGGGGCAAGGACATCCCGGACTCCGGGGTCGTCGCCCGGCGGGATCCAGGGTCAGCGGCCTCCGGCGGCCCGCTGCTGTCGCAGCGCGGCCACTCTTCGGTACAGCTCCACCGCCTCCTGTCCGTGCCCCAGCTGCTCCAGGCAGTGCGCTTCGTCGTTGCGGCTGGCGAGGGTGTCGGGATGGTCGGCGCCGAGGACGCGCTCGCGGGCGGCGGCGACGCGCCGGTACTCGGTGAGAGCGTCGGCCCAGCGGCCCAGCCAGCCGAGCCCGACGGCCACCTCGCGACGGCTGACGAGGGTGTCGGGGTGGTCGGCGCCGAGCACGCGCTCGCGGATGGCGCACACGTCACGGGACTCGGCGAGGGCCTCCTCCCAGCGGCCGAGGCGGCCGAGGTTCACGCCGAGCCCGTGCCGGGCACGCAGCGTCTCGGCATTTGTGGCCCCTTGTGCCCGGGTGCGGTCGTCGACCAGGGAGCGGTACAGCTCCAGCGCCTGCCCGCTGCGGCCGAGCCGGCCGAGGCTGATGCCCACCTCGTAGCGGGCGGCGAGTGTGTCCGGATGGTCCGGGCCCAGGGCCTGCGCACGGGCCGCGGCCACCTCCTGGTAGGTGTGCAGCGCCTCCGGCCAGCGCCCCAACTGGCCGAGCGCGTAGGCCACTTCGTAGCGGGTCACCAGGGTGTCGGGGTGGGCCGGGCCGAGCACCCGGGCACGGGCCGCGGCGACCTCGCTCGCCATGCGGTACGAGTCCTCCAGGCGCCCGAGCCGGCTGAGGTTGAAGGCGAGATTGTGGCGGCAGCGCAGCGTGTCGGGGTGGTCGGGGCCCATCGCGCGCTCCCGGACGGCGAGCACCGCGCCGTAGGCCTGGTGCGCCTCGAAGTGTCGGCCCAACTGGCCCAGCACATAGGCCATTTCCTGCCGGGCGGCCAGGGTCTCGGGGTGTTCGGCGCCGAGCACCCGCTCCCTGGCCCGGGCGACCCGGGCGTACTCGCGCAGCGCCTCGGCGGGGCGTCCGGTGCGGCTGAGGGTGAAGCCGACCTCGTAGCGGCTGGCGAGGGTGTCCGGGTGGTCGGGCCCGAGCAGATGCTCCCGTTCGGCGGCGACCGAGCGGTGCACCTCCCCCGCCTCGGTCCACCGGCCGAGCCGCCCGAGGCTCAGCCCGGCGTTGTGCCGACCCGCCAGGGTGGTGAGCAACTCAGGTGCGGGGGTGGGCCGTTCGTTGCGATCCGGCTGGGACGTCACGGCCGTGGACGGGCGGGCGATCCACTCGCCGGTCAGACCGGCGGAGGCGTCCGGCGGCGTGACGCGCAGTCCCGCGCCGGTGGCCTTGTGGCCGGTGGTCATGCCTCGCGTCCAGGACGGCAGCCGGGGTTCCCGGGAGGGCGGCTGCTCGGGGCGGGACGTGCCCCGGGGCGCCGGGGGCCGCCCATCGGCGGCGGGGTGCGGCAGAGCCGGGGTGACGACCGTCGGCACATACATCGGTGTGGTGCGCCCGGCACTGATGCGGCGGCCGAGTTCGCGGGCGTCCTGCGGGCGCTGCTCGGGCCGCTTGGCGAGCAGATCGAGGATGATCCGCTCCAGGTACTCGGGGAGTTCGGCCCGGTGGCTGCGCGGCGGCTCGGGCACGGTGTCACGGTGGCCGACGAGGACGGCCCAGGCGTCGTCGAGGTCGAACGGCGGTGCACCGGTGGCGATTTCGTAGAGCACGCACCCGAAGGAGTACAGGTCGCTGCGCTGGTCGACCTCCGAGCCGCCGATCTGTTCCGGTGACATGTAGTGCGGGGTGCCCATCGCGATGCCGGTACCGGTGAGCCGCGAGGTGAATCCGATGTCGTGGCCGAGGCGGGCGATGCCGAAGTCGCAGATCTTCACGGTGCCGTCGGTCAGCCGCATGATGTTCGCGGGCTTCAAGTCGCGGTGCACGATGCCCTGTTGGTGGGTGTAGGCGAGGGCGGCGGTCACCTGGTCGGCTATGTCGACGACCAGGGCGACGGCGAGCGGATGGTTCTTGTTCTCCTCCAGGAGCTGGCCGAGGTTGCTTCCCTCCAGCAGTTCCATCACGAGGTACAGCACGCCGTCGGACTCGCCGAAGTCGTGGACGACGGTCACCCCGCGGTGCTGAAGGGCCGCGGCGACCCGGGCCTCGCGCCGGAACCGCTCACGCAGGACGCGGGTGAAGGACTGGTCGTGGTGCGGGCCGAGCGGCTTGAGGCACTTGACGGCCACTTGGCGGCCCAGCGATTCGTCCCGCGCCCGCCACACCTCGCCCATGCCACCGCGCCCGATCAGGTCGAGCAGCCGGTAACGGCCCTGGATCAGCCTGCTCTCCGCCATCTGGTGCGATCGCCCCCGTCACTGCTCAGCCTCGAGCCCTCCCCCGGCCCGTCCAGTATGACGAGCTATCTTCCGACTTTGTACGGCGCCGGGCGCGAGCCGGGGCCGAGCCGTGACATGGCCGAGAGAATGTGTTTGGGCGGGAGTTGCCAGCGCAGCCGTGCGGGGACACAGCGCAGTGTGGTGCCCGTGACGCGCAGACCCCGGGTCACCGCGGCTTGCGGCGGCGCCGGCCTGCCGTACAACGCGTGGGCGTAGGGCGGCAGAGCGGCGTACGCGAGCCGGGCCACGCGCCGCCACAGCAGTGCGCGCGCCGGTACGAGCAGCGGGTGGACCGGCGGACGCGAGAGGAAGTCGTCCACGTCGCGGGCCTCGGGTCCCGCGGCGAGTTCCGGGAGCACCCGGTCGAAGTACGCGGCCAGTTCGGCCCGGTCCGCCGGCACCCGGTCCGGGTCGAGCCCCACCAGCCGCGCGCCGACCCGGTGTTCCCCGATGTAGCGGTCGGCCTGCGCGTCCGTGAGGTGGAAACCGGAGCGCCGCAGGACGTGCAGATAGGAGTCGATCTCCGCGCAGTGCACCCAGAGCAGCAGTTCTGGCTCGTCGACCCCGTAGCGCTCGCCGGTGTCCGGGTCGGTGGCGGTGAGCATGCGGTGGATCTTCCGCACCCGGGCCCCCGCCCGCTCCGCCGCCTCGGTGGTCCCGTATGTCGTCGTTCCGACGAAGTTCGCGGTGCGCATCAGCCGGCCCCAGGCGTCGTTCCGGAAGTCGGAGTTCTGCATGACGCCGCGTACGGCGCGCGGGTGGAGGGCCTGGAGGTAGAGCGCGCGGATCCCGGCGACCCACATCATCGGGTCGCCGTGCAGCTGCCAGGTGACCGAGCCGGGCCCGAACAGCCCGGGGTCACCGGCTCCGCTGGAATCCACTCCGCCGGATGTCACCACGGCCGCCAGGTTTCTCCCGAGCACGATATCGATCCGCGCTTTCGCCATCCAGCCTCAGCATGGGACACCCGACATCCCTCCGTCCTTGGCCGAGCGTCAAGTCGATCACATTTCCGCCGGGTCGACCAGTGATG
Organism: Streptomyces sp. NPDC060027; assembly: GCF_042737005.1. Classification (NCBI taxonomy): domain Bacteria; kingdom Bacillati; phylum Actinomycetota; class Actinomycetes; order Kitasatosporales; family Streptomycetaceae; genus Streptomyces; species Streptomyces sp. NPDC060027. The sequence continues at coordinate 42,136 of NZ_JBHWVI010000030.1, read as the reverse complement.
CACCGATCGGGGCCGCCCGCGAACAGAGTGTCGCCGGTGAATACGGTGCCGAGCGTCGATGCGTACAGGCAGATCGATCCGGTGTGTGGCCGGGGGTGTGTACCACCCGCAATTCCGTACCCGCGACGGCATCGGCGTCGTGGGCGGCGTCGATCACGATCGCCTCGTGGTCGTCACCGACGATCCAGACGTTGTTCTCGACGTCCCAGAGGCCGCCGTCCAGGCTGAAGGTGCCTGAGGTTGTGAGGCGTTCGATGCGGACCTAGGTCATCAGAAGACCACCACCGAGCGGAGGACATCGCCCTTGTGGATGCGGGCGAAGGCGTCTTCGACCTCGTCCAAGGTGATCGTCTCGGTGACGAAGGAGTCGAGGTCCAGGCGGCCTTGGAGGTAGAGGTCGATGAGCATGGGGAAATCGCGGGACGGGAGGCAGTCGCCGTACCAGGAGGACTTGAGCGCGCCGCCTCGTCCGAAGACGTCCAGCAGCGGCAGGTCGAGTTGCATGTCGGGGGTGGGGACGCCCACGAGGACGACGGTGCCGGCCAGGTCACGGGCGTAGAACGCCTGTCGGTAGGTCTCCGGCCGCCCGACGGCTTCGATGACGATGTCGGCGCCGAATCCGCTGGTGAGCTCGCGGATCGCCTCGACCGGGTCGGTGTCGCGTGCGTTCACGGTGTCCGTGGCGCCCATCGTCCGTGCTGTCTCGAGCTTGAGGTCGTCGATGTCCACGGCGATGATCTTCGCGGCGCCGGCCAGCCGTGCGCCGGCGACGGCTGCGTTGCCGACGCCGCCGCAGCCGATGACAGCGACGGTGTCGCCTCGGCCTACTCCTCCTGTGTTGATCGCCGCGCCGATGCCTGCCATGACCCCGCAGCCGAGCAGGCCGGCGGCGGCTGGTGAGGCGGCCGGATCGACCTTCGTGCACTGGCCGGCGGCGACGAGGGTCTTTTCGGCGAAGGCGCCGATGCCGAGGGCGGGTGACAGTTCGGTGCCGTCGGTGAGGGTCATCCTCTGACGCGCGTTGTGTGTGTCGAAGCAGTACTGGGGGCGTCCGCGTCGGCATGCGCGACAACGGCCGCAGACCGCCCGCCAGTTCAGGACGACGAAGTCGCCCGGCGCCACGTCGGTGACTCCGGTGCCGACCGACTCCACGATGCCCGCCGCCTCGTGTCCGAGGAGGAACGGGAAGTCGTCGTTGATGCCGCCTTCTCGGTAGTGCAGGTCGGTGTGGCAGACGCCGCAGGCCTGCACTGTCACCACCGCCTCGCCCGGCCCTGGATCGGGCACGACGATCGTCTCGACGCGCACCGGCTCGCCTTTGGCGCGGGCGACGACGCCGCGTACGTGCTGAGGCATGGAGGATCCTTTCGACTGTCTGTCTGTGCGGGAAGTGAGGCTCGGCTTTCCGACGGACGATGGTCAGCTCGCGGGGCGCACGCGTACGGGGAGCGCCGCGAAGGAGCGCAGGGTGTTGTTGAGGTGTCGGCGCGGTTCGCCTGTGAGCTCGATGCGTTCCACCCGTCGGGCCAGGGCGGTGAGGAGTGCTTCGGCTTCCAGGCGGGCTACGTGCTGGCCCACGCATTGGTGGATGCCCATGCCGAAGCCGACGTGTCCGGATGGATCGCGGCTGAGGTCGAAGCGGTCCGGGTCGTTCCAGCGGGCCGGGTCGCGGTTCGCCGCGCCGAGGAACATGAGGATCTTGGATCCCTCGGGGATGAGGGATCCTGCGATCGCGACGTCGGTCGTGGCGGTGCGGAAGAAGGTCTGGACGGGTGACTGCCAGCGCACTGCCTCATCGAATGCCACGCGGGCCAGGTCGGGGCGTTCGCGGAGCCGCTCCCATTCGCCGGGGTGGCCGGCGAGGGCGTGGAGGGTGGCGGCCAGGCCATGCACTGTCGTGTCGACGCCGGCGGTGAGAAGGGAGCGTACGACCAGCGGTGCCTGCTCGTGGGTGAGGTCGCCGCGGTCGGCAGCGGCCCAGATGCGGGCGCCGAATCCGTCGTCGGTGAGGGCTCGGCGGGCGCACTGGGCGTTCACCCAGGCGGACAGGTCGGCGGCCCTGGGAGCGTCTTCCTGCACGAGGGCGTTGACGGGGCCGAAGGCATTGAAAGCCATGTTGCCGTAGGGCAGGAGGTTGTCGCGGCCGTCGGGTCCCAGTCCCACGGCGTCCGGGAAGACGCGCAGCGGGAATGCTGCGGCCAGCGCTTCGAACGCGTCGAAGTCGGTTCCCTGGGTGGCCAGGACGGTGTCGACGAGGTCGTCGGCTATCGGCTGCCATGCCGCACGCAGTCGGCGCAGTGCTGGTGGGGCGAGTATCTCGCGCAGGACGCGGCGCGGTGCGTCGTGGTGCGGCGGGTCGGCCTCCAGCAGCAGGCTCGGAGGCCGCCAGGGCTTCGCATGGCGGAAGTTGGCCAGTCCCACGCCGGCGGCGGACTGGAATGTCTGCCAGTCGACGAGGGCCGCGTGCACTTCGCGGTATCGGGCGAGCGCGTAGACGTCGTAGCGGGACAGCCGCACGACGGGACCTGCTTCCCGGAGGGCGTGGTGCAGGGGTTCGGGCGTCGTGAGGTGTTCGGTGGCGAACGGGTCGGCGTCGCTCGTGGGCGGTTCGACGGCAATGGCGGGTGATTCGGACATGGCGGCTCCAGCGAAGTGCGGCTCGGGAAGAGGCGGGTCGTGACTCAGAGGTCCAGGACCAGGCGGGCCGAGCGGGAACGTGAAACGCAGGGCAGCATGCAGTCGTTGGCGGCGCGTTCGTGTTCGGCCAGCACCGAGTCCCGGTGGTCCGGGGTACCTTCCACGACCGGGGTGAGGCAGGTACCGCAGGTGCCGTGCTCACAGGAGGACAGCACGTCGGCACCTGCCTGCCGAACGGCTTGAAGGACGGTGACGTCGGGGGTGATGGTCACTGTCCGCCCGCTGCGGCACAGTTCCACCTCGAAGGGTCCGCGGTGCACGGGCCCTGTCAGGGCCTTGGCTGTGAATCGCTCGGTCCGCAGGCTGTACGTGGGCCACTGGGAACAGGCTGCCTCGACGGCAGTGAGCAAGGGAGCCGGTCCGCAGCAGTACACCTTGGCTCCCGCTTCTGGTTCGCTCAGCCAGGCCTCCAGGTCGAGCAGGCCGACCTCGTCCTGGGGGCTGATGTGTACGCGGTCGCCGTAGGAGGCTGTGAGTTCCTCGAGGAAGGCCATGGAGGCTCGGCTGCGGCCTCCGTACAGCAGCTGCCAGTCGGCTCCGGTCACGTCGGCTTGATGCATCATCGGCAGCAGCGGAGTGATGCCGATGCCGCCCGCGATGAACAGGTACCGCTCGGCAGGCGCCAGGGGGAAGTGGTTGCGCGGCCCTCCGACCTCCACGAGGTTCCCGGGCATGAGCTGATCATGGACGTAGGCGGAGCCGCCCCTGCCAGGGGCTTCGCGAAGGACAGCGATGCGGTAGGTGTACGGGTCCCATCGGTCGCCGCACAGGGAGTACTGGCGAGTCACTCCGCTCGGCAGGATGAGGTCGATGTGCGAGCCGGGCGTCCAGTCCGGTAGCCGTGTGCCGTCGGGATGCGCGAGGGTGAGTGACACGACGCCGTCGGCGACAGGGTCCTTGTCCTGCACCTGCAACGTCACGGTGGAGAGGTTCTGCTGCGGCGGAGCGGTGGGCAGCAGGTTGTGTACGACCACGTTGTCGCCTCTCGTCTGTGGAATGCAGGAAGCATGCGCGCGGGCACCGTCGGACCGCGACGGCATTCTCATTCAGTGAGAGACCGACTTCGCGGAGATGTCATGCGGCCGTCGCATCGCCGTCACGTGCCTATGGAGCGTCCTGTGTCCCGCGTCCGGCCAGCGCGCGGGAGATGCCCCGGGCGGCGGTCCGTACGACGGGGACCACGGCCTGGGCGCCGGCCTCATTGGGCACGATGACCGACAGCGCCGCGATCACCGTGCCGTCCGCACCGCGGACGGGCGCGGCTACGCCCAGGGCCTCCGCATGGACGTAGCCGGGGCAGTACGCACAACCCTGCTGCCGGATCTCGGCCAAGGTCGTGCGCAGCTGTGCCGGTGTGGCCGGTGTGGCCGGTGTGTACGCGGTCAGCGGGCTGTCCAGGATCCTTTGCTTGAGGTCACTGGGGCCGTGGGCGAGGAGCACCAGACCGCTGGAGGAGGCGTACAGAGGAAGCCGCCCGGCGATCCGGGTGTAGTTGATCACCGCCTGTGGTGCCGAGAGCCGCTCGAGGAAGAGCACGTCGTCGCCGTCGAGGACGCCGATCTGCACGTGGTGGCCCACGACGTCGTGGACGCCTTCCATGAACGGCATTGCGTGATCACGCAGGGAGAGAGTGGGGGAAGCACGCGTCACCAGCTCCCACAGCCGCACACCGATGCGTACTTTGCGGTCGGAGTCCCGGCTCAGGAAACCGTGCGCCACCAGCTCGGCCACGAGGCGAGAGACCGTGGCCACGTGCAGGCCGGTTCGACGGGCGATCTCGGAGACCGTCAGCGCCGGCTCGTCCTGGCTGAACGCTTCGAGAATGCGAGCTGCCCTGGACAGCACCGACTCCTGATGAGGTGTGTGCATGGCAAAGCGTTCTGCTGATCTCCCAGCCGGGGGCGGTGTCCGTCTGCGTCTACTCGTACGCACTGTCCATGGCGGCCAGTGCGTGAGCGATGTCCGTGGTGCCTGCGAAGAGGGCACGCACCTGCTCGAAGTGCGTCTGCTGCACCTCTGAGTTGGGCCATCGCTGATCCATGAACGGTACCGTCGTTCCGTCCTTCTGCCGCCGTGCCACCTCCGCGACGGCGGGATCGACGGAGAAGGAGTTACTGGGCAGAGCGGGCAGCGTTGCTCCGGACCGGCTGTACAGGTTCTGGCCCCGTTCTGATCCCAGGAAGTCCACGAACGCCAGTGCCGCTTTGCGGTGGGAGGCCTTGGCGTTGAGCCCGTAGGCGGCGGAGACGGCGCCGGGAATGCGGGTTTCGTTCGGCTGATCCGTGGCCGGCAGGGCCGACATCCGGAAGTGCATTCCTGGGGCCGCGGAACGCAGAGCGGCGAGAGTGCCGGCGACCTGTACCACTCCCACTGCTCGCCCGTCGGCCACTTGGTCGAGGGCGTCCTCGTAACTGGTTTTGAGCGGAGCAGTGCTGAAGCAGCCACGATCGCGCATCTCCAGGTACTTGGCCATCGCTTGGCGCCATCCCGACCGGGCGAAGGTCTCCTTGCCGGACTCCATCTGCGTGTCGAAGTCGGGGTCGTGGGCGTACACCGTGGTGGCGACCAGTGCGTAGTCGACGAGCTGGGTGACCCATGGGGTCTGGTTGCCCAGTGCGAAGAGCACCTTCTCGTGCCGGCGGGCGGTGTCGCACAGGGCGAGGAGGCCGCTGTAGGTGGTGGGCCGGGTTCCGCCGATGGCCTTGAGCGTTTCCGCCGAGTAGATCGCGCCGATAGCGCTGAAGGTGACAGGTACCAGGTGCGTACCGACGCCGCCGTCGGTGACCGGTCGCATGCTGTCCGGTATCCGGCCGGCGAAGAAGCGCAGGCTGAGTGCTTCCAGGAAGTCGTCCTCTTCCAAGGCCAGGACAGAGGCAGGATTGCCGCTGCCGGGCCAGACGGTGAAGACGTCCGGCGCCTTGCCTGCCCGAAGCTGCCGCGGAAGCTCCTTCTGCAGGGTGTTGGTGTCGGCGTAGCTGACGCTGACGTGGATGCCGGGACGGGCTCGGTGGAAGGCCGCGGCGACGGCCTGCATCGAAGCCTTGTCGGTGATGTTGGCCCTGACGGACACCTCGGAGTCGGAGGTGTCCCTGTCGGCTCCGATGACGGAACAGCCGGTCAGAAGCGTCATGCTCAACGCCAGGGATGCGGCGAAGCGAAGGGGTCTCGGTCTGCGGGACACTGGCGGGCTCCATGCGGTGGTGGAGGCGGAGGTTCGACGAGCCGGACGGGAATGACTGAGGCGCGTCACGCCGAGGCGGGGAGGCGGACGGTGTGACGCGCCGACTGGGATTGCGGTCAGCTGATGGGAACGGCTCGCTGCGCGGTCAGGTCACGGGAACTGTGCGCTGTGGCAAAGGTGTACCTGCCGGGGACAAGTGCCCAGGCACCTGCCTTCCAGATGGTGAGGTGGTCCACGGGAATGGTGACCGTGAGCCGCTGGGAGCCCGCGGGGGCCAGGGTGAGTTTGCGGAACGCGACGAGCCGCTGCGGCTCGGCGGCGGCGGGGCTCGGCAGTGCGGCGTAGAACTGCACGAGTTCCGTGCCCTTGCGTGAGCTGGTGTTGGTGACGGTCACGCCCACCGTCACTGTCTTGGTGCTCTTGTTGTATGTGGCTTCGAGAGAGCCGTGGGCGAAGGTGGCGTACGAGAGACCGTGGCCGAAGGGGAAGCGCGGCTGCTGCCCCTTGCTGTCGTAGTAGCGGTAGCCGATGGAGATGCCCTCCTCGTAGGAGACGGCTCCGTTGCTGCCGGGGTAGGTCGCGGGTGTGGTGCCCGGTCCCTGGGTGGCGTCGGCGGGGAAGGTGACAGGCAGGCGGCCGGAAGGGTCGCTGTCTCCGAAGAGGACAGCGGCCAGCGCCGTGCCCATGCCGCGACCCCCGTACCAGGCTTGGAGCACGGCCTCGACGTCGCCGAGCCAGGGCATGGACACGGGACCGTCGGTGTTGAGGACGACGGTGGTGCGCGGGTTCACGGCTGCCACGGCGGCGATGAGCTGTTCCTGGTCGCCGGGCAGGCCGAGTCCCTGGTGATCCATGTCCTCGCCGGCGACCCGGTTGACGAAGACGACGGCGGCGTCCGCGGCACGCGCCGCGTCTACGGCGGCGGGGATCAGGGATTCGGGCTGCCATCCGAGGGTGAGCCCGCAGGTGCCGGCGTCGGTGGTCGCGTTGGTGTAGGTCACCTCGATGGTGACGGCCTTTCCGGCGGTCAGCGCGGCGGTGCCCTGGAGGGGGTAGTCGTAGGGGCCGAGGAAGAAGCGGCGGCTGTGCCGGGTGCCGGCGGCGACCGTGGTGCGGTTGACCTTCAAGGTGGCGGTTCCGGCGGCGAGCAGGGAGAACCGGTGCAGGCTCGTGGTCGTCGGCACCAGGGTGCCGGTCCATTTCGCCGACCACACGTCGGGCAGGTTTTCCACGGGAGCAGCGGTGAAGTCGACGGTGGCGTCGGTGCGGGTGGTGAGCGGGGTGCCGGAGGCCTCTGCCCCTGAGTAGTAGGTGGCGGACAGTCCAGGGGTCCCGGCGCCGCTGCGCAGCACGGTGGAGGGCACCGCGGTCAGGGGAAGATCTCCCTTGGTGCCCTGTGCGTGCGTGACCGTGACGCCGCTGCCGGCGCGGGCGCGGATGGCGTTCAGGGGCGTCGTCCATGTACCCGGGTCGACGTAGGTGGAGCCGCCCACGCCGGTGAGGACGTCGGTGCCGGCCGGGCCGATGACGGCCAGGGATTTCAGGGTGGCCGGCAGAGGGAGTGCTGCGGACCGGTTGGCCAGAAGCACCAGGGAGGCGACGGCGGTCTCATGGGCGAGGTCCTGGTGGGCCTGGGTGCTGACGTCGGCCGCCGGAGTGGGTACTGGATGGTCGAAGAGACCGTTCGCGTACATCGTGACGAGGATGCGTCGGGCCGCGTCGTCGAGCCGGGTGCGCGGTATCGCACCGCCCGTGAGCGCTCCGGCGGGGATCTTGACTGCGGAGGATCCGAGCCCGGCGAGGTCCATGCCGGCTCGCGCGGCGGCGACTTGGTCGTCACCCGCCCAGAAGTCCGGCACGGTGTAGCCCTGCAGTCCGATGGCCTTCTTCAAGTCGTCGAAGAGAGCCGAACTCTGTGTCGCGAAGGTCCCGTTGATCTTCGGGTAGGCCATCATGACCGAAGCGGTCGGGGCGGCGGCGACCACGCGGCGGAACGGTGCTTCGTAGAGTTCGTGCAGCGCACGGTCGGAGAGCTTGGTGTCTGTGGAGAAGCGGTTGGTCTCCTGCGTGTAGGCGGCGAAGTGCTTGACCGTGGCTGCGACGTTCTGGCTCTGTATGCCGGTGGTGAGAGCCGCGCCCAACCGGCCGGCGAGCAACGGGTCCTCGCCCATGCCTTCGGACTGTCGGCCGGAGTGCCAGGTCCGGGTGAGATCGATGGTGGGGCCGAGGAGGTTGTTATAGCCCTTGGAACGGCCCTCCGCGCCGATCGCGCGGCCGATACGTGCCGCCAGGTTCTCGTCGAACGTCGCCGCTTGCGCCACCGGAACCGGGAATGCGGTCACGCCGTGCTCGCCGCGCAGCCCGGCCGAGGCATCCACCATGGTCAGAGCCGGTATACCCAGGTGAGCGACGGTCGCGAAGTCGCACCGGACGAGCGCTTCCTTCTCGGCCGCTGTCATACGGGCGAGCATCGCGTCCGCCTGAGCCTGCGGTGTCTCGGATCGTGCGGCGGCTGCCGTTTCGGTCATCAGGGGAGCCATGCTCAGGCTCATTGCGGTGAGGGTGGCAGCAGACAGAAATGATCTTCTTTTCACGGCGGCTCTCCGAAAGGGGGGCGGATCTACGCTCATGGAAAAAGGGGCCGGCCGAGGGGTCAGGTTCACGGCCGGCCCCGACTCGGGGAGGGAAACGGATCCCTGCGGTGTTCCCGGACTCACCTGCTTGCCTACCGAGTCCCGCGGCAGCAGAAGCAGTGAGGGAATGGAGATTTCCATGCGGCGTATGCTTGTTGAACGGATAAAATAGAGGACCCGATCAGCAGGGTCAACCCTTTCGGAAGCCGTGCGATAAAAGGCTGTTGACCAGCCAGTTTGCTACTCACGTTGAAAAGTGTGAGTGAAATTTCAATTGAAACCCGCAGGCCGCGTGACTGACTATAAACCGTATCGATAGGCGTCATCGACAGGCCGAATGGCAAAGCCGTGGAGGATGTCGAAAATAAACAGTCCGGCGCCGTGATCAGCGCCGGACCGTTTGGAATCGGTGAATGATTCTCAGGCTGATTTCTCCAGGAGTTCCCAGGAGTCGAGCTCATGCTCGCCTGGCTCCACATGGACCGGCGGACACCCCGGGAGCCGCACGACGCCGGAGCAGCCGTCGGGCACGACGACATGGATGCGCATCCGGCCGTCGACGGTTGTCTCCCACGACGACTCCGCTGCGCCGTAGGGCGTTTCGTGGCGTGTCCGTGCCCAGGTGATGCCGCCGCCGGGCCGGGGCTGGAAGACAAGCTGCCGATAGCCGGGCATGGACTCGGCTATGCCTCCGACGACGCGGTGCAGCCAGTCGGCGACGGCTCCGAGAGCGTAGTGGTTGAAGGAGGTCATACCGCCGGGATTGAGGGTGCCGTCGGGGCGAAGGCTGTCCCACCGCTCCCAGATGGTGGTTGCCCCTTGCGTGACCGGATAGAGCCAGGAAGGGCACTCGGTCTGGGTCAGCAGGCGGTAGGCGACGTCCAGGTGGCCGGTGTCGGTGAGGGCGTCACAGATCACCGGGGTCCCGACGAATCCTGTGGCGATACGGGCTTCGTCGGCGAGGACCAATTCGGCCAGCCGGTCGCCGGCTGCGTGTCGTTGCGGCTCGGTGAGGAGGTCGAAGGCAATACCGAGTGCGTAGGCGGTGGGGCTGTCGCTGGTCATCCGGTGGACGGGCAGTACGTACCGGCGGCGGAAGGCGGCCGCCACCTCTGCGGCCAGTTCGGCGTACCGCGCGGCGTCCTGCTCCCTGCCCAGTTCGGCCGCGGCCAGGGACAGATGGCGGGCCGAATGGGCGAAGTACCCCGTGGCCACCAGGTAGCGGTCGGTGCAGCCGGCAGCCGGATCATCCGGCGGGGCGGCGGGGTCGAGCCAGTCACCCAGCTGGAATCCGGTGTCCCAGAGGCGATCGGGGCCGGCGAGCTGTTCGACGAGGTCCACCCATGCCTTGGCCATGGCGTAGTTGCGGCGCAGGATCTGCAGGTCGCCGAAGCGCCGGTACAGGGTCCAGGGGGTGAGTGTGGCGACGTCTCCCCAGGCGGCACCGGGCTGGATCGGCGTCCACATCGGCTTGCCGGGGATGACGGGCACGTACCAGGGGATGGTGCCGTCGGGAAGCTGCTCGAGCCCGACATCGGTGAGCCAGGAGTCCAGCATGCCGGCGCAGTCGAACAGGAAGCTCGCGGTCGGGGCGAAGACCTGAAGGTCGCCCGTCCAGCCGAGGCGTTCGTCGCGCTGAGGGCAGTCGGTGGGGATGTCGACGAAGTTGCCGCGCATGCTCCATACGACATTTTCGTGGAGCCGGTTGATCAGCGGGTCGCTGCACTCGAACCAGCCCGTACGGCGCATGTCTGTGTGATAGACACGGGCCGTCACCGACTCCTGCGTCAACTCCCCTTGCCAGCCGCTGATTTCGGCATAGCGGAAGCCGTGCAGGGTGAACCGGGGCTCCCACGTGTACGGACCACGTCCGGAAAGAGTCAGGGTGTCGGTGGAGTACGCCTCGCGCAGGGGTTGGGTGGCCAGTTCCCCGTCCTGGAGCACTTCGGCGTGCCGGACGGTGATGGTCGTGCCGGCGGGGCCGTCGGCGGTGAGGCGGAGTCGGCCGACGAGGTTCTGGCCGAAGTCGAGGAGGTGACGGCCGTCGGCCGTTCGCGTGATGGCGACAGGGGCCATCTCCTGGGTGCAGCGCACGGGTGGGCCCTGGGGGGCGACGAGTGTGCGCGGGTTCCGGTTGCCGAGCCGTACGGGGGTCCATTCTGTGTGCTGCTCGGGCGTGCGGGTCGCCCAGTAGGGGTCGTCGAGTCGGGCGTCGAAGTGCTCGCCTTCATAGAGGCCACTGCCGGCGATGGGCCCTGTGGCCGCCGTCCAGGTGGCGTCCGTGGCGATGACCGCGGTGGTGCCGTCGTCGTAGGTCACTTCCAGCTGGGCGATGAGGGCTTGGTCGGTGCCGTAGATGTTGCGGGTGCCGCCGTCGAATCCGTACTTGCCGCGGTACCAGCCGTCGCCGAGCCAGGCACCGATGACGTTGGTGCCTGTGGCCAGGTGGGCGGTGACGTCATGGGTGCGGTAGCGCAGGCGGTGGGGGTAGACAGTCCAGCCCGGGGCGAGGATCTCGCTGCCCACGCGGAGTCCGTTGATCTCCACCTCGTACAGGCCGTGAGCGGTGACGTAGAGGCGGGCTCGGGTGATCGGGCGATCCAGGTGGAAGTCTTTGCGTACCCGGGCCGGTTGGCGTTCGGCGGCCGGATCCTCGGTCCATCCGCCGCCGACCGGTACCGCGCTCCAGTCCGCCGGGTCGAGCAGTCCGGCTTCCACCACGCTGGGCTCGCTCCATGCGGAAGGAGCCGCGGCTCCGGCTGTCCAGACCCGGACTCGGACGGTCACGCTCTCGCGTGAGACCAGCGGTTCACCGGGCCAGGGCACCAGTAGCTGGTCGCTTCCTTCGATCCGGCCGGTGCTGTGCTCACGGCCGGAACGTTCGAGCCGAACCTCGTAGGCCTGCTGGCTGCCGGAGCCGGGGGGAAGCTTCCAGGTCAGTCGTGGGGTGGCCGTACCGATACCGAGGCCGTCCGGGAGGTGTTCGAAGGAGACCGGGGCGGGTTGGGGGGTCGACAAGGGGAACCTTTCTTCACGTGCGGGAGCGGGTTGGGCTTCGGAGGTTCAGCCCTTGAGCGCTCCGGAAGTGAGGCCCTTCATGACCTTCTGGTTGAGGAAGAGGTAGATCAGGAGGGTGCCGAAGACGTTGAGGCAGATGGCGGCGAACAGGGGGCCGTACTGGGTGGCGCCGAAGTCGCCGGTGAAGTTGAGCAGGCCGACCTGGACGGTGCGCAGGTCTTGGCTGTTGGTGAAGGTGAGGGCGATCAGCAGGTCGTTCCAGATGAAGAAGAACTCGACCAGGCCGACCGTCAGGAGCGCGTTGCGGACCATCGGGACACTGATGGTCCAGAAGGAGCGCAGGATCCCGGCGCCGTCGATCGTGGCGGCCTCGAAGAGTTCACGGGGGACGGACTTGTAGTAGGTGGCCATCATGAAGACGGTCAGCGGCAGGCCTGTGCCGGTGTAGGTCAGGATCAGCGGCCACAGCGTGCCGGACAGACCTGTCTGGAAGTACACCGTGAACAGGGGAAGCAGGATCATCTGCGGCGGCACCATCATGCCGGCCAGAAAGACAAGCAAGGTCAGGTTGCGGCCCTTCCACAGCATGACCTGGAGCGCGAAACCGGCTGCCGCTCCCAGCAGCAGGATCAGGGCAAGCGCCGGGACGACGGCGAGCAGGCTGTTGCGGACGTACAGGCCGATGTGGCCGGTGGTCCACGCTTCGGTGTAGTTGCCCCACTCCCACGTGGTGGGCAGGCTCCAGGTCGAGTGGTTGAGGTAGTCGCTGTTGGACTTCAGTGAGGTCAGGAACATCCAGACGAGGGGGTAGATCTCGACGACCAGCAGCAGGGTGACGACGATCTTCACCCACACCTTGCTGACCCGGACGCGCCGCCGGGAACGGGACCGTCCGGAAGCAGCGGACGGTCCGCGGCCTGCCTGAGCGGTGGCCTTCACAGGGGTGTCGATGGCCATGGTTGTCAGCCTTCCGTGAGGTCGCGCCGTGAGACGCGGAAGACGACCAGGCTCACCAGCAGGCACACCACGGTGAGCAGCACGGCGATGGTGCTGCCGTAGCCGTAGTCGCCGTACGTGAACGACGTCTGGAACATGTACAGGGTCAGTGGCGTGGTGTCGTTGCCCGGGCCGCCGTTGGTGAGCGCGACGATGGAGTCGAAGGCCTTCAGCGTGCCGTTGATACTGAAGATCAGCGAGGACATGAGCACGGGCAGGGACAGCGGCAGCACGATGTGGCGCACCAGTCGCAGGCCTGTCGCTCCGTCGAGGCGCGCGGACTCCAGGACTTCCTCCGGGATGTCGACGAGACCGGCGAAGAGCAGGACGGCGTAGAAGCCCATGGAGCGCCAGATGTCCATGACGATGAGGACCCAGAAGGCGCTCGAAGAGCTGCCGAAGAAGTCGATGGAGTCGATCCCCACCGCGTTCAGCAGCGAGTTGACGGGGCCGGTCTGCGGGGCGACCTGGAAGAACTTCTGGAAGAGCAGGCCGACGGCGACCGTGGGCAGTACTACGGGGAAGAACACGAGGGTGCGCACGAGCGCGGAGGCGCGCTTGAGGAAGAAGACGTAGAGCAGGGCCAGGAGGTAGCCCGCGACCACCTGGCCGGCGGTGACGACGACGGCGTACTTGAGGGTGAACCACAGGGCGTGGCGGACGGCCGGATCATCGAGAAGGCGGGAGAAGTTGGCGACGCCGTTGCCGGTGAAGCCGTCGATGGAGTTGCCCTTGGTGAAGGAGTAGCCGAGCGACCACACCATCGGGACGAGCATGATCAGGGAATAGACGACGAGTGCGGGACCGAGCAGGATCGCGATGGCCCTGCGGTCACCGAGTACGCGGTGCATGAGTGGTATCCACTTCGATGACGATGAGGAGTTGTGCCGAGCAGGCGCCGGGGCGGCGCGCGGAAGGCGCGTGCGGCGTCAGGCACGCCGCCCCGGTCGGCTCACTGAGCGGACAGCGCGTCCTGGACGGTCTGCATGAACTGCTCGGGGCTCATGCTTCCGCTGACCAGGCCCGCGGCGTTGGTCTGGCTGATCGTGGTGGCCTTGGTGCCGAACAGGGCCTCGAACCACAGGACGTTCTGCTTGGAGGCGCTGATGGTGTCGCGCACCTGGGTAGTGACCTCGTTGGCGTCGGTGACCGGGGTGTTGACCTTGAAACCGGAGATCGAGCCGTGGTCCTTGAGCGCCTTGCTGCCGTAGTTCTTGGCGATGCAGGAAACCCAGGCGCCGGTGTTCTTGTCGAAGGACTTGGCGCCCAGGGTGATGCCGAGGCCGACGTTGGACGGGTACTGGTCGATGGAGCCCTTGCCGCCGGAGACGGCCGGGAAGGGCATGAAGCCGACGTTGCCCGCGCCGATCTTGTCCTGCTTGGCGTCCGAGATGTTCGCCAGTGCCCAGCTGCCCATGTAGAGCATGGCGGCCTTGCCGGTGAGGAACTGGTTCATGGCGGTGTCGTAGTCGATGGAGCCGACGCCCTTGCCGAAGTAGCCCTTCTTGCCGAGGGCGGCGATCTCGGTGGCGGCCTTGACGTACTGCGGGTCGGTCAGCTTCGCCTTGCCGTCGGCGACGTCCTTGAGTGCGTCCGGGCCGAGGCTGCGGTAGAGGTAGCCGCTGAGGAGGCGGGTGAGCGGCCACCCCTGCTGACCGGAGGCGGAGAAGGGCTGGATGTCCTCGGCCTGGAGCTTGGCGGCTGAAGCGACCAGCTGGTCCCAGGTGCCGGGGACCTTCAGGCCCTTGGCCTCGAAGATCTTCCTGTTGTAGAAGACGCCCTCGATGTTGTACTCGTACGGCAGCACCTCCAGCTTGCCGCCGTACAGTGCCTTGATCGTCGACACGGCGGCCGGCTCCAGCTGGTCGTCGACTCCCAGCTCCTTCAGCTTGGCTTCCAGGTCGGCGATCTTCCCCGACTTGGCGAGCTTCTGGGTGAGCGCGGGGGCATTGCCCGCGGCGAACTGCACCGGCAGGGCGCCCTGCCCGGCGAGCAGTTGCAGCTTCTGGTCGAGGCTCGCCTGGGGAACGGTCTCCACCTTCAGGGGCAGCGCGGCGTTCGCGGACTTGCACGACCCCTCGGAGAGGCTGGTCAGGGCCGTCTTGACGGTGGTGTTCTCGGTGACACTGAGGTAGCTGAAGTTCTTCGGCACCGCCGCGGTGCCACTCCCGCTGCCGCCGCATGCGGTGGCGAGCAGGGCCATTGAGGCCGCGCCGGCCGTGAACAGACCCAGACGTGTGCGCCGAGCGCGGAACGTGCGAAGGGACACGGGTGACTCCCAGAGGTTGGAGAAGAAGCGAGAGGTGAGGCGGAAGACGCAAGGACGGCGCCGAGAGCGACAGGCGGCCGCGCCGCGGCGGAGTTCGTAAAACGTTCTCCATGTCGAGTGGGCAACACCCTGCACCCGTCGCCCAACTCCGTCAAGACACGGAGCTGTAACACGAGGGATTTCAACCAGAGACTTGACGCTGGGCGTGTGACATCCTGTAAACCGTTACACCAACGACCACGAGAACCGGAGTGCGGACGATGGACGGGGCTGCGGGACCCAGGCAGAACAAGCGCGTGACGATCACCGATGTCGCCCGGCACGCAGGCGTGTCCATCGCGGCCGTGTCCAAGGTGCTCAACAACGCCTACGGGGTGAGCCCTGCCATGCACGAGAAGGTGCAGGCCGCGATCACCGCACTCGACTACCGCCCGCACGCCGCCGCCCGTGGCATGCGCGGGCGGACCTACACCATCGGCGTCCTGCTGGACAACGTCCGCAACGCCTTCTTCGCCGACATCCTGGACGGCATCCGGGACGAGCTGCGCAGTTCCGACTACACCGTGCTGATCGGAGCGGCCGGGTTCGACGCACAGGACCAGGCCCGCACCATCCGTTCCATGGTGGACCGCCAGATGGACGGCCTGATCCTCATCGCGCCGAGCACGCCCCGCCCGGAGGTCCTCGCCACCGCTGCGTCGACGCCCACGGTCGTGATCGGCCACGACGACGCCGCGGACAGCCACGATTCCGTCGTCGACGCCGACGATGTCGGCGCCGGCCTGGTGGTGGACCACCTGGTCTCCCTCGGCCACCGCGACATCGCCCTGGTCTCGGCGCCTGGAGCCAAGACGGGCCGGTGGAAGAGAACACCCGAGATCGTGCTCGCCTCCGGCTACATGGAGGCCATGCAACGGCACGGCCTCGCTGACCACGCCCAGGTGCACCATGGCGCGTACTCCGACGATGGCGGTTTCAAAGCCGGTATGACCTTGTTGACCGCGGAACGCGCCCCCACGGCCATCATGACCGGCGCCGACGTCGCGGCCCTGGGCATCTACCGCGCCGCCCACGAACTCGGCCTGCGCATCCCCGACGATCTCTCCCTCGTCGGCTACAACAACACGGCCCTCGCGGCCCTGGCCCCGGTCCAGCTGACCAGCGTCGACCAGGCCGGACACACCATGGGCTCGACAGCCGCACGCCTTCTCATCGAGAGAGTCGAAGGCCGCCGCGACCGGGCGATCCGCACCACCATGACGCCACGTCTGGTCGTGCGGAAGAGCACGGCAACGCCAGGAGGCCGGTAGACCGTGGAACTGCCCACCGTGCCCGTGGTCCGGCGCGAGCCACCGCGCCACCACACAGCAGCCGCCCGGGAAGCCAGAGCCCGGCGCAGAGTGGGCATCAAGGACGTGGCGCGGGAAGCCGGCGTCTCGCTCGGCACGGTGTCCAACGTCCTCAACCGCCCCGACATCGTCGCCGCACCGACCCGGCAGCGGGTCCTGGACGTCATCGACACCCTGGGATACGTACGTTCGGACGGCGCGCGCCAGTTGCGCGGCTTCGCTTCCCGACTCGTGGCCGTCTTGGTCCTCGACCTGGCCAACCCCTTCTTCACCGCGCTGGCCGCCGGCGTGGAACAGGCCGCTCTCGAAGCCGACCTCGGGGTCATGGTGTGCACGGCCGGCCGAGGACCGGCCGACGAGGCCCGCCACCTCTCGCTGATCACCTCGCACCAGGTCCGCGGCGCCGTCCTGGCCTCCGGAGACGGCACGGGGCGCAGGGTGGCGGGCTTCCGCCGCAACGGGGTGCCGTTCGTCATCGCGGACCAGAACGCCCCTCAGCCGGGGGCCTGTTCGGTCGGCATCGACGACGTCGCGGGGGGACAGGCCGCTGTGCGCCACCTGATCCAGCAGGGGCACCGGTCGATCGGCTACGTCAGCGGACCCGACCGTCTCCAGCAGGTTCGGGACCGGCGCCGGGGAGCGGCCATCGCGGTCAACCTGGCCGGACTTCCGGCGGAGTCCCTTCGGGACCTGCCGTGCCCGGCGCTCACCGTGGGCGCCGGCAGAGACGCCGGGCACAGGATCCTCGGCCTCAGAAAGCGCCCCACCGCCGTCTTCTGCGCCAACGACCTGCTTGCACTCGGCGTGATGCAGGCCCTGTACGAGGCCGGCCTGCGGGTGCCGGAAGACATCGGAGTGGTGGGATACGACGACATCGAATTCGCCGCGTCCGCCGTCGTTCCGCTCACTTCGGTACGACGCCCCGCTCTCGCAATGGGCCGCGAGGCAGGCCGGCTGCTCCTCGAGGACACGGCCGAAGCCGCCACGCACGAACACACCCACGTGGTGCTGCAGCCGGAACTGGTCGTGCGCCGGTCGACCATGCGGACGCCGGCGCGGTGACCCGTCGGAGTCAGATGCTTTCGGGAACATGCTGAGGCAGCGTCTTCGGTGATCGGCGGGTCAGGGGAAGCAGCGCGGCCGAGACCAGCATCGTGAGCAGGCCGAGCAGCACGACGGCCGAGGCCAGCGTGCCCAGCATGCCCTTGGCGGCCAGCAGGGCGAGCGGGCAGGCGAATTCACCCAGGAAGAAGGCCGCCGTCCACAGACCGGTGCCACGCCCGCGATCGGCGAAATCGAGCCGGGACAGCGCCAGCGTCAGCAGGGAGGGAAGAAGCAGCCCCGTACCGACGCAGTTGACGACGGCGCCGACGATGACAACGGCGATGTGGTCCGTCGCCCCCATCAGCAGAAAGCCCATGGCGCACAGGAGGAAGAGGGCCGGCATACGGCGGCGTGGCCGATCGGTGAGCCTGGTGAAGAGCACCGAGCCCAGGACGGTGGCCGCGCTGGCCAGCGCCGTGACCGCACCCACCACTCCGGTGGACCGCACGCCCAGGTCGTCCATGAGATACGCCATCTCCACGGGCACGGTGTAGAAGACCACCGCGCCGAAGACGGTCAGCAGACAGATCCCCGCCATGCGCCGCAGCGGGAAGGGGTGTTGGTCGGCTGTTGCCGGCTCGGCCGTCGGATGTGGAGTGGGCAGCACCCTGGCCATGGCCGGAGCGAGCAGCAGGCCGACGGCGTACAGCCAGAAGGGCGCCCTCCAGCCGATCGAGCCGAGGGCCCCGCCAAGGACGAAGAAGAGTGTGGCGGACGCCGATGCGCACATGGTCTGCAGGGCGAGGTACCGGTCACGGGTCCGTCCGCTGTAGTAGTCGCCGATCAGCGTGGTGCAGCACGTCATGATGGCCGCTTCGGCGACGCCCACCAGGACACGGCTGAGCAGGATGCCTACGAGCGAGCCCAGCCACAGCGGGGCGGTGCCGAACAGCGCGTACAGCACGGTGGCTACGACCAGCAGGCGCTTGCGGCCGAGCCGATCGACGAGGACACCGGCGAACGGGGCGAGCACGGCCAGCGAGAGGGCCGGGACGGTGAGCACGAGCGGGACGAGAGCGGCGCTGCCCGGGACGTGTTGGAATTCGTCCTGCATGCGTGGCAGGACCGGAGCGATGAGGACAGCTCCCAGGATCGGCAGGCAGCTGCCGGCCATCAGCAGCACGGCGGGCAGCCTGCCCCAGACGGCCGGGTCCCCCGTATGTTCGTGAGCGGGCAGGGCAGCGGAAGCGGGCATGGCGGCACTCCGTGGGACGTGAGGAAGGGAGGAGCGCCGTGTAGCGGACCGGGCCGGACGGGCTGTGCGGGCGGCCCCCGCAGTCGGCTCACGGGCGCGGTGGTGTCCCACGACTATGCGTTCCGGGTCTCGGCCTGCCCACCCCTCACGCCATCCAAGTTGCCGATGCCATCGATCCATCGTGTGGATAGTGATGTCATTGCAGCGTCGGGCTTCAGCGACTTCCCGCCCTGTGGGCCGTTACAGCCGGTGGGTCAGAAGTGCCGTTCAGCCTCGGGGGGCCAGACGGGCTCCGACGCGCGCGGCGGTCTCACGCAGCCAGATGTGTGCCGCGTCATGCGTGTGCACCGGGTGCCACCACAGTGCCTCTCTCAGCGGTACGGCTTCATAGGGAGGCTCCACCACCTTGACCGCGGCGATGGGTGCCATCATCCGGGCCATACGCGCCTGGACCAGCGCGATGCGCCGGGTGCCTGCGACCAGCAGCGGCAGCGACTGGAAGCTGTCGACGGAGACTTCGACCCGCGGTTCGATCCCCAGCATGCCGAGCTGGCGTACTGCTGGGGCGTCGTACGTTCGCTGGTACGTCACCCAGGGAAGCCGGGCAAGGTCCTTGCGGGTGAGCCGGTCGTCGACGCTCGGGTGGTCCCGCGCGACGAGAAAGACCCAGCGGTCGTCATAGAGGTCGGTGGCGGGGAAGTCGCTGATGACGCCGTGCGGCATGAACAGACCGTCGCTGGCGCTCAGCAGGGTGGCGGTGTCGTCCACCACCGTCGTCGGGGTCTGGGAGAAGCGCAACCGAATCCCGGGAGCTTCCTCATGGATCACGCGAGCCAGCTCGGTGCCGAAGATCGCCACGGCGTAGTCGGACGCCACCAGCTTGAATTCCCGGTTCTCCTTGGCCGGGTCGAAGTCGGCCTGGCTGGCGAAGAGTCGTTCCAGCACGTCATAGGCGGTCGAGGTCCGGTCCAGAAGGACCTGCCCCAGCGCGGTCAGCTCGTAGTGGCCGCCGACGCGGGCGAGCAGGTCGTCGTCGAAGTGCCGGCGCAGCCGGGAGAGGGCAGCGCTCATCGCCGGCTGGCTGAGGCCGACACGCTGCCCGGCACGGGTGACGTTGCGCTCCTCCAGCAGGGCGCGCAGAGCGACGACGAGGTTGAGATCCAAGCGGGCCAGGTTCATGAAAGTCCCTCTGCAGAGCGATGCCGACCCGGAACAATCCACAAAATGGATGGAGGGCATCCATAGAATCGATTTCCCTGATCGGTGGTGCGGGGTCCAGATTAGTCCCACCGCAATCAGGAGGACATGTCCGTGAAACCTGAATCCGCGTCCGCACTCTTCGCCGGACCTTTCGCCCTCGCGACTCTCTCGGCCCCCGACGGGCCCCGCTTTCCCGCTCTCGTCATGCCGGACGGCAACGCTCTCGACCTTCGGGCCGCACTGGGTGACGAACAGCTGACCGTGCTGAGCCTGCTGGATCGCTGGGACAAGTCCCTGCCGCAGCTGCGTGCCCTGGCCGCCGACACCGGCGTCAACCGCACTCCGATCACGGACCTTCACGTCCATGCCCCGGTCGAACCGCGCCAGGTCTTCCAGTCGGGTGCGAACTACCGGCAGCACGTGATCGACCTGCACGTCGCCCACCGTGCCCCCGGCGATGACCGGTCCGAGGCCGAACGGCGAGCGGAAGCGGCCGAGATCATGGACCGGCGGGCTACCGAGGACCTGCCGTACGTGTTCATCGGCCTGCCCAGTGCGATCACGGGTCCCTACGACGACGTCGTACTGCCCGCTTGGGCCGAGAAGCCGGACTGGGAACTGGAACTGGCGGTCGTGATCGGCCGCCCCGCGTACCAGGTGTCCGTCGCGGAGGCATCCGCGCACATCGCGGGCTACACGATCGCCAACGATCTGACCGACCGGTCGACCGTCTTCCGCAGGGACATGCCGCAGATCGGCACCGACTGGCTGCGCAGCAAGAACGCGCCCGGCTTCACACCGCTCGGCCCGTGGATCGTGCCCGCCGAGTCCATCGCCAACCCTGACGACCTGCGGGTGACGCTGAAGCTCAACGGCGAAACCATGCAGGACGAGTCCACCAAGGACATGATCTTCAAGGTCGCGCGGATGGTGTCGTACGCCTCGCAGACGGCGCATCTCCTCCCGGGTGATCTTGTGCTCACGGGCAGCCCGGCAGGCAACGGCATGCACTGGGGCCGCCTTCTGCGCGACGGCGATGTGATGGAGGGCTCGGTCACCGGGCTCGGCGTCCAGAGCACCCGATGTGTGGCGGAGGCGAAGGCATGACCGCCGTCGATCCCCGTGATCCGGAAGGCGCGATCGCGCTGGCGGCCAAGACGTACTCCAACTGGGGCCGCTGGGGCGAGGACGACCGGCTCGGCACACTGAACTTCCTGGACGAGGGGAAGCGCCGCGAAGGTGCCGGTCTCGTCCGGCGCGGGACCAGCTTCTCCCTGTCGCAGTCCTTCGACATGAACGGCCCGCAGAAGGGCTGGCGGCGGCGCACCAACCCGGTGCACACGATGCTGGACACCGGCACCGACGCCGCGCTCGGCCACCAGGGCTTCCCGCACGGCATCGGCGGCGCCGACGACGTGATCGCCATGCCGCTCCAGTGCTCCACCCAATGGGACGGGCTCGGGCACATCTTCGATCATGGCAAGGCGTGGAACGGTCGTGCGGCCGAGAAGGTCGTCACCTCCGACGGCGACCTGGTCACCGGCATCGAGCACATGGCTCCCCATGTCGCCGGACGCGGCGTGCTCCTGGACGTGGGACGGGTCGTGGGCACCGCCGGCGAGCTGCCCGACGGATTCGCCATCACCGAGGAGCACCTGGCCGCCACCGCGGAAGCGCACGGCGTGAGCGTGGGACGCGGTGACATCGTGCTGATACGCACCGGTCAGCTGACCCGCGTACGCCGAGACGGGTGGGGCGACTACGCCGGCGGACCCGCGCCGGGGCTTTCCTTCACCACGGCCGGCTGGCTCCACGGCACCGAGATCGCGGCGATCGCCACGGACACCTGGGGCTTCGAGGTCCGTCCCAACGAGTTCGAGAACGCCTTCCAGCCCCTGCACCAGGTCGCGATACCCAATATCGGCCTCCTCATCGGTGAGATGTGGGACCTGGAAGCCCTGGCCGAGGACTGCGCGGCAGACGGGGTGTACGAGTTCCTGCTCGCCGCCGCGCCCCTGCGCATCACCGGCGCTGTCGGTTCCCCCGTCAACCCGATCGCGATCAAGTGACGCGCTCAGCAAGGGAGTCCTCCATGAGCACAGCCCGCACGGTCCTGGTGATCGGTGGTGGCGCTGCCGGAAACGCCATGACCATTCTGCTGCGCCGGGCCGGTCTGACCGTTGACCTCATCGAGGCGAAGGACGACTGGAACGCCACCGCCGGTTCAGGCATCACCCTGCAGGGCAACGCCTTGCGTGTGCTGCGCGAACTGGGCGTGTGGAAGGAGGTCAGCGCGTCCGGTTTCGGTTTCGGTTCCGTCGGCATCACCGCTCCCGACGGAACGGTCCTGCACGTCGCACGCGACATTCGGACCGGCGGCGACGACCTGCCCGCCACCGTCGGCATGCAGCGCCCCCGGCTGCAACGCATCCTGATCGACGCCGTCCGTGCCAGCGGCGCCTCGGTGCGCCTCGGCACCCGGGTCGAGCAGCTGGAGCAGGACGGCACAGGGGTGAGCGCGCGCTTCACCGACGGCACCGAGGGCCGCTACGACCTGGTGATCGCCGCCGACGGACTGGGTTCCACCACCCGCGCGGCCATCGGGATCACGGCCAAGCCGGAACCCACCGGCATGGCCATCTGGCGCGTCGCCGTCCCCCGGCCGGCCGGCGTCACCCGCACGGATCTCGCCTACGGCGGTCCGGCCTACATCGCGGGTTACTGTCCGACGAGCGACACCACGATCTACGCCTACGTGGTCGAGGCCAGTCGCGACCGGGCGTCGATCCCGCCGGAGTCCTACGCCGACGAGATGCGCGGCCTCGCCGCCGCCTACGGAGGATTCTGGCCGGAGATCACCCAGCAGATCACCGATCCGGCGAAGGTCAACTACACCTGGTTCGACCGGATGCTGGTCGAGGGCTCCTGGCACCGGGGCCGTGTGGTCCTCGTCGGCGACGCCGCCCACTGCTGTCCGCCCACTCTCGCGCAGGGCGCTGCCCTGTCCCTGGAGGACGCGTGGGTGCTCTCGCGTCTGCTCACCAGCGCCGAGGTCTGGGACGACGCGCTCTTCCAGGCGTACTACGACCGGCGTATCGCCCGCGTCCGTCCGGTGGTCGAGGCGTCCGTGCAGATCGGGCAGTGGCAGCTCGACGGCGTACGCGACGCGGACGTACCCGGTCTGATGGGCCGCACGATGACGATGCTCAGGGAGCTGCCGTGACCTCACCGACCGTCGACGTCCACGCTCATGTGCTGCTGCCCGAAGTCGAGTCCCTCGTCGACGGACTGCCCGGACTGGCGATGGCGAGAGCGCTGGATGCCCTGCGCAACGGCCCCGCGGCCCTCGCGGTCAGCGGCCCCATGGTGCGCGAGCGCATCCCCCGGCTCACCGACCCGGCCGCACGGCTGGCCGCGATGGACGCACAGGGCGTGGACGTCCAACTCGTCAGCCCCTCACCCTCGCACTACCACTACTGGACGGACGAGGTGACGGCCGAGAAGCTGTACCGGCTGGCCAACGAGGCGACGGCCACGCACTGTTCAGCCGCTCCGCACAGGCTGCGCGGACTCGGGTTGGTGCCGCTCCAGCACCCGGACCACACAGTGGGGGCGCTCGATCACGCGCTGGAGCAGGGCCTGGCCGGGGTGGAGATCTCGAGCCACGCTCCGGGCCTGGAACTGTCCGACCCGGCCTACGAGCCGTTCTGGTCGCGAGCGGAGGAGACCGGCGCCGTCATCTTCCTGCACCCCTTCGGATGCACGCTGGACGAGCGCCTGGACCAGTGGTACCTGTCCAACACCGTGGGCCAGCCCACGGAGAACGCCGTGGCACTGTCGCACCTGATCTTCTCGGGAGTACTCGACCGTCACCCGGGGCTGAAGGTGATCGCCGCCCACGGCGGTGGCTACCTGCCGACTCACATCGGCCGCTCCGACCACGCCTGGTCCGCCCGCACCGACGCGGCTGCCGGCTGCGCTCATCCGCCCAGCAGCTATCTGAAACGCCTGTACTTCGACTCGCTCGTTCACGACCCGTCCGTCCTGCGGGAGCTGGTCCGGGTCGCCGGGCCCGACCGTGTCCTGCTCGGCTCCGACTTCCCCTTCGACATGGGCACGAAGGACCCCGTGGGCGCTCTGCGCGCCGCACGTGTCTCCGAGGCCGACTTCGAGGCCATCCGGGGCGGTACCGCCTCCACCCTGCTCAACCTGACCCTGTCCTGAGGAGGAACCCTCATGAGCGCACGACTGCTCACCCATCTGCGGCACGTCGACCTGGCCGTGCCCGACTACGACAAGCAGCTCGACTTCTACGCGGGTGTCTGGGGTCTGACCAAGGTCGCCGAGGACTCCGGGATCTCCTTCCTCGCCGCCGAGGGCTCCCCCGAGCAATACGTCATCAGGCTGCGCAAGGCTGAGGAGAAGCGCCTCGACCTCGTCTCCTACGGTGCCGCTTCGCCGGCTGACGTGGACACTCTCGCAGAGCAACTCCTCTCCGGTGGGGTGCGGTTGATCACGCAGCCGGGCAAGGTGGACACGCCCGGCGGGGGTTACGGCTTCCGCTTCTTCGACGTGGACGGCCGGACCATCGAGGTCTCTGCCGACGTGGCGGTACGGCAGCACCGGAAGATCGAGGAGAAGGAGTCGATCCCGGTCAAGCTGTCCCACGTCGTGCTCAACTCTCCGGATCTGGACCGGACGAAGGAGTGGTACGAGCAGCACCTCGGCTTCCGGCTCTCCGATTCACTCAGCTCGCCGCACATGGGCGAGGTCATGCACTTCATGCGGATCTCCAACCAGCACCACTCGATGGCACTGGCGAAGGGACCGCACGCCTCCCTGCACCACGTGTCGTTCGAAATGCGCGGCATCGACGAGTACATGCGCGGCTCCGGCCGTGTGATCCGCGCCGGCTTCAAGAAGATCTGGGGCCCCGGCCGCCACATGGCAGGCGACAACACCTTCACGTACTTCCTCGACCCGCACGGCAACACCGTCGAGTACACGACCGAGCTGGAATGCCTGGACGAGGACACCTGGCACCCGCACGTCTACGACTTCTCCCGGCCCGAGGTCACCGACCAGTGGGGCACCGCCAACCCGATGAACGAGCTGGTCGCCAAGGAGTCCTTCAACGACCCCGACCGCGGCTGCTTCGTCGCCCCGCCGGTCTGATCCCTCTCCGAACTCCCGGGGCGCGGCAGCCTGTCACCTGCCCTGACACATAGTGCCGCGCCTCGGGCCCAGCCCCAGCCAGGAGCTGCTCATGCGCTTCGCCGCCTACGAACACCAGCATCAACCCCGCGTCGCCGTGGTCGAGGCCGATGGCGTGCTGTATCCCGTGCCCGGCCTCCGCTCGTTGACCGAGGTCATCAGTGCCGGGGGCGGTCTCCCCGCACTCCTCGATCTCGGTGCCGCCACCCTCGACGTCCCGGCCGGACCGCACGTCTCCCAGGTACGCCTGCTGCCGCCGCTTCGGCCGGCCTCCGTGCGGGACTTCGTCACGTTCGAGGAGCATGTCGAAGGCGTACGCCGCTCGGTGGAGGGAACAGGCGGCGTGCCCGAACAGTGGTACACCGCGCCCACCTTCTACTTCACCAACCCGCACGCGATCTACGCGCCCGGCGACGACATTCCGATGCCGCCGGGCTCCGCAGTCCTGGACTTCGAGCTGGAGGTTGCCGCGGTCATCGGCCGCGAAGGCCGCGACCTCACCCCCGACCAGGCACGCGACCACATCATCGGCTACACGGTCTTCAACGACTGGTCCGCCCGAGACCTTCAGTCCGCCGAGATGAGGGTGGGTCTCGGCCCGTGCAAGGGAAAGGACACCGCCACCACCCTCGGCCCGTACCTGGTCACCGCCGACGAGCTCGAGCGGCATCGGGACGACGACGGCCTCCTGAGGCTGGCCCTTACCGCCGAAGTCAACGGCGAGGTCGTCGGCAGGGATCTGCTGTCCAACATGAGCTGGACGTTCGAGGAAATGGTCGCGTACGCCTCCCGCGGCACCCGGGTCGTCCCGGGCGACGTGCTCGGCTCAGGCACCTGCGGAAACGGCGGCTGCCTCGCCGAACTGTGGGGCGTACGCGGAGAACAGACCCCGCCGCCGCTCAAGCCCGGCGACACCGTCACGCTCACGGTCGAGGGCATCGGCACCGTGTCCAACACCGTCGCTCCCGGCACTGAACCCATCGCACTGCCCGTCGGCCGACGCCGCTCCCGGGAGAGGCCGTGAGCGACCCGCGCCCCAAGAGGCTGCTCGGCAAGGTCGTCGTGGTCACCGGAGCGGCCCGGGGCCAGGGGGCCACTGAGGCCGAGGCACTGGTGCGGGAGGGAGCCCGCGTCATCGCCACCGACGTCGCATCCGCCGAGGGTTGTCGTCGCCTCGACGTCACCAGTGAGGAGGACTGGGCGGATCTGGCCGCCGAGCTCAAGGAGGCGTACGGGCAGGTCCACGGCCTGGTGAACAACGCCGGCATCACCTGGCGGGCCCGCGTCGGCGACGTGCGCCCCGAAGACCTGGCACGGGTCCACGCGGTCAACGTGGCCGGCCCGTTGCTCGGCATTCAGCACCTCGCCCCGCTCATGCCGCCCGGCTCATCCATCGTGAACGTCGGTTCCTCGGCGGCCCTCACCGCTCACTATCCGGTCGCCTACACGACCAGCAAATGGGCCCTGCGCGGCCTGTCGAAGACCGCGGCCACGGAACTCGGCCCGCGCGGCATCCGCGTCAACACGATCCATCCCGGCTACATCGAGACCGAGATGACCGCCTCCGCCGCACCGGCCTTCCGCGAAGCCAACATCCGCGAGACCCCGCTCGGGCGCACGGGCACCGCGGCCGAGGTGGCCCCGCTGGTCGTCTTCCTCCTGTCGGACGAATCCTCCTTCATCACCGGCGCGGAGATCGCCGTCGACGGCGGCCTGACCGCGCACGGCGGCGTGAAGTCCGTGTCGGACGCACTCCTTGGGGAGGCCGGCGCGTGAGGCGACTCGACGGCAAGGTGGCCTTGATCTCCGGCACCGCCGGCGGCCCGGGCCGAGCCGCGGCACTGCGTTTCGCCGCCGAGGGCGCGCTCGTCGTGGGAGGCGACCTGCTGCACGAGCAGGCACTCGACACGCAGACCACCCGATGCGCGCCATCGCCCGCCATATCCCGCTCGGCCGCGTCGGACGCCCCGACGACGTCGTCGACGCCGCCGTCTTCCTCGCCTCTGACGGCGCCGCCCACATCACGGGAGCCAACCTCGTCGTCGACGGCGACTGGTCCGCCGTCCTGCCCGGCACGAGCCCCTGAAAGGACTCCTTCGCATGAACAAGGTCCGAGCGAGCGCCACTGAAGCGGTCGCCGACATCCCCGACGGCGCCTCGCTGGCCGTCGGCGGCTTCGGACTCAGCGGCGTACCCGAAGCCCTCATCCGCGCCCTGCACGCGCACGGCACGAGCGGTCTGAAGGTCATCTCCAACAACTGCGGCGTCGACGACCGTGGCCTCGGCGTCCTCCTCGCCGCGAGCCGCATCAGCCGAGTCACCGGTTCCTACGTGGGTGAGAACAAGGAGTTCGCCCGGCAATACCTGTCCGGAGAACTCGAGGTCGAACTGGTGCCCCAGGGCACTCTGGCCGAGCGCCTGCGGGCCGGCGGCGCCGGTATTCCGGCCTTCTACACCCCGGCCGGCGTCGGAACGCAGGTCGCCCGGGGCGGACTCCCCTGGCGTCATGGGCACGACGGGTCGGTCGCCGTGGCCTCCCCGCCCAAGGAGACCCGCGACTTCGGGGGCCGCACACACGTCCTGGAGCACGGCATCGTCACCGACTTCGCCCTCGTACGGGCCTGGCGCGGCGACCGCCACGGCAATCTCGTCTTCCGGAGAGCCGCCGCCAACTTCAACCCGCTGGCCGCGATGTCCGGCCGCACAACGATCGCCGAGGTCGAGGAACTCGCCGAACCGGGCGAGCTGCGCCCCGACGAAATCCACCTGCCCGGCATCTACGTCCAGCGGATCGTGGCGCTCACTGCCGAGGAAGCCGCCGACAAGAAGATCGAGAAGAGGACGGTACGTTCCTGATGGCCTGGACACGCGAGCAGATGGCGGCCCGCGCCGCCGCCGAACTCACCGACGGCTCCTACGTCAACCTGGGCATCGGCCTGCCGACACTGATCCCCGGTCACCTGCCGACCGGCGTGCACGTGGTCCTGCACTCCGAGAACGGCATCCTCGGTACGGGTCCCTACCCCACGGAAGCGGGGGTCGATCCCGACCTCATCAACGCGGGCAAGGAGACCGTCACCGTCCTGCCCGGTGCGAGCTTCTTCGACTCCGCCCTCTCCTTCGGCATGATCCGAGGCGGACACATCGACACAGCCGTGCTGGGTGCCATGCAGATCTCGGCGCGGGGCGACCTCGCCAACTGGATGATCCCCGGCAAGATGGTCAAAGGCATGGGCGGAGCCATGGACCTCGTCCACGGCGCCCGCCGGGTCATCGTCCTCATGGAACACACCGCCAAGGACGGCAGCCCCAAGATCCTCAAGGAATGCACCCTCCCGCTCACAGGAGAACAGTGCGTGCACCGCGTCATCACCGACCTCGGTGTCCTCGACATCACCCCAGACGGCCTCGCCCTCGTCGAAACCGCCCCCGGCGTCACGATCGAGGACATCACTGCCCGCACGAATGCTCCTCTCAGCGTGGACAGCATGACCTTGGCAACGCCGTGATTTCACGGCGTGACATCGTCCAGGAGCCAGGAGACGACGCAGCGCGGGTCAGCAGGCAGCAGTCCCCCACTCCCTCCTTCGTTCCTCCCACCCGCCTTCCTGGTAGCGAGGGCCGACCCGGCGAGAGACCGGTCGGTCGGGACCCGGCTCGGCTCAGTCCCTGGTTGCGGTGGCGATGAGGGCCTGAAGCTGTTCGGTACGGCTCGAAGCCGTCTCGCGCGTGCATACGAATTACGTGGGCGGAGGCGGCCGCGACATACGGGAGAGCGAAGCCGATTGGGGCCGCGTTCCTGCGCGAAGCACACCGATCGCACCGGGTTGTCGAGCGAGAGCAGATCCTCGGTGCGGGGGCGCGGCGGGACGGGACGGGACGAGCGGCCGGGTCGCCCGCCCTACGCTGGTGAAACTTGGTGGGGGGTGCCCCTTCTTCGGGGACAGCTCAGTGACTCGTGGGACGCGGGCGTCCGAGCGCGAACCGGCTCGGTCCGGGCTCTCCGCGTACCAGCGCGGCCGCCAGCTCGCCGATGACCGACGCGAACTTGAAGCCGTGCCCGGAGAACCCTCCCAGCACGGTGACCGGGCCCTGCCGGTCGATGACGAAGTCATGGTCGGGGGTGGTGGTGTGCAGGCAGGTCACGGCCTCGGGCGCGGTGTGGTCCACGCCGGGGAGCCAGCGCTCGGCGTACGCCGCCAGCTGTTGCAGGATCGCGGCGTCCGGGGTGCGGTCGCGCCGGTCGGGATCGACGACCGGGCCGACGCCGTGGAAGCCCGCCTTGACGCCGTCGGTGCTGCCGAGTCCGTACACCCCGTCCGCGGTGAGGCCGTCCATGGGCAGCGCGGCGCCAGGGTGGTGAATGTAGCTGGGCCAGGTGAGCGCGTCCGCCGCGGGGAAGTGCGCGGGCTGCTCCTGGGTAACACGCAGCACCGGTACGCCGCCGACCAGCGGAGCGGTACCGCCGCCCAGCATTCCGGGCGCCCAGCCGCCGACCGCAACCACGACCGCATCGGCGCGCAGTTCCTCCTCCGTGTCCGTGACCACCCGGACCTCGGCGTCGCCGTGCACCGACAGCCCGGTCACCCGGACGCCGTGCCGGACCTCCGCGCCGTGCGCCCGCGCCGCCTGCTGGAAGGCGGTGACCGCCTCGTCGGCGTGCAGGCGTCCGGCCTCCGGGTGGAAGACCGCACCGGTGTCGGCGCGCAGCCCCGGCCAGCGCTCGGCGACCTCCTCCGGGGCCAGCCGCTCGGCAGGGTGTCCGGCGACGGTCAGCGCCTCGTACAGTGCCTCGGTCGTGGCGGCCGGGCCGTGGTCGACGGCTCCGGTGAGGGTGAGCACCTGCCGTCCCGTCTCCTGCTCCAGCCGCCGCCACAGCGGCAGCGACCGCACGGCGAGACCGACGTAGAAGGGGTCCGTGTAGGCCAGCCGGAAGATCCGCGAGGTGCCGTGCGAGCTGCCCCGGTCGTGGCCGGGCGGGAAGCGCTCCAGCAGGGTGACGCGGTCACCCTGGGCAGCAAGCCGCCACGCGGCGGACGAGCCCATGACCCCGCCACCGATGACGACGACTCGACGAGAGGACACGATGCTCGATCCTTTGGTGAACGATCCGGACCGACCGGGCAACCGGACGCCCCGAGGTTTTCCGGTGCGACCTGCAACTTTCTATCAGCCGTCAGCCCGGAGCGAACCGGCCGGGTCGCCGCCGCCCGCCCCCTGTGCCCGTCGACACGCTCGACCGTGCTCCAACTCCCCTTTCCCAGGCTGGTGTGCGAGTGAACCACGGCCATTCGGACCGCAAGGCCCATACGTTGTAGCCAGGGGCTGATGTCGCGGAGATGGACGCCTTGGGCAGCTTTCGGGCCAGTGGAGCAGGGAGTCACCAGGCCCATGTCCGGAGCATCTGCATGTCAACCGGCTCTGTGCGAACAACAGGAGGTCGTCGCCCCCGATCTCGCGGGGCCGGCCGTCCGGTGTCTCCCATTCCGCGATGAACCACGCTCCGTGCCACTCGACCCGCCACACCTTGCCGTGACGGTTCTCGAACTCGACGAAGCTGCCCTCGCCGCCCTCCAGCAGCCGAAGCTCCTCCAGCAGGCGCTTCGGTTCGGTAAGGCCGCGTCCGGGGTTGCCGCTCCGGCCCCGGGTGCGCGTATTGGTGTAGCGCATCTTGAGAAAGGGGAGAGGCTCTCGGTCGAAGTTGTTCATCTTGAGCATGCGGTACCGGGAGACGGCCTCTTCGAGGGTCTCGTCTCCGGAGAACTCGCAGGAATGGGCGGGAAACGTCAGGCGGACGTGCGGAGTGAGGTCGGGATTCTCGACCCGGTAGAAGCCGTGCACCTGCGGCCCCACCCCCGCCACCACGTCGAACCGCCTTCCCCCGGGCGCCGCGAATCCGCCGGCCGTGCCCAGATGGGGATGGCCCGCGAAGATGTCCTCCTCGTGCTCCCGCGCGAACTCCAGTGTGGCGACAGCCAGTTCCTGGTCGTACGAATTTCGGGCACTGAGCTGGAGCAGCCGCCGGCCGTCCGCGGAGAGCGCGCCCGCGAAGTCGATCCCCGGAGCGGGTGACCAGTGCCAGGCGTCCGCCGGGCCGGGAAGCGGCTCCACATTGCGGAAGCCGCTCACTACGGCACGGATGTCCATGATTCCTCCACGATCAGGTGCATGAGTAGCCCTCTCCGACTTCCTGGTCCCTCGCGGTTCCAGTGCTGGACCACCGGGTCCAGATGCTCGTAGGTCACCGTCCGGTTGAAGGGCTTCGGGTTCTCGGCGGTCGGGTCCCAGATCAGCCCGTCGTTGCCGTTGCGCCAGGTGAGCCGATCGCGCGGGACTCTCACATTGAGCCTTTTCCAACCTGCCGATGGTGTTCGCGTGTTGGTGAGCCGCGGCGCGATAGGTGTCACCAAGGCAGGCTTGTTGTCACTTCGCGTCAGAGCCTGGCTGTGCCAGGGGCGCGGTTCCGGCAACGCCGGTGCGGGCCAGTCACCTCGTACCGCACGATGTGTCGGGAGCTGATGGCAGACCGGACGCTGTCCCCGAAATCCAGCACGGTGTCCCGGCGTTCACCGCCGTCGGTCACAGGGCAGTGGCGGCGCGGACCAGCCCCGCGACCGCCGTTGAGCGGCTGTGTGGGGGCCAAGCGATGACCGTGGTGACGTGGGGGGCGTCGGGGACCGGTACGGCGGTGAGGTCCTCGCGCAGGCCGGTGCGGCCCGACTCCGGCACGACCGCGCAGGCGCGGCCGAGGGCGATGAGCTGGGTGAGTTGCGTGTGGTCGCGCACCTGCGGTCCGGGGCCGTCCGGGAAGGTGCCGTCAGGGCGAGGCCAGCGGGGCAGGGGCAGGTCGGGAAGGTCGGTGATCTCGGCGAGCCGCACGTGGGGGCGGGCGCTGAGAGGGTGGCCCGCCGGGAGGATCGCGACCTGACCCTCGGAGTGCAGGTCCTCGGTGTCGAAGCCGGCCGTGTCGTCGAAAGGCCGATGCAGCAGGGCTACGTCGGCCCGGCCGTCGTGCAGCAACCGTGTCTGCTCGCCCGGCCCGCACAGCACGACGTCCACGGCGACGGCGCCGGGCTCGGCGGCGTAGGCGTCGAGGAGTTTCGCCAGCAGTTCACCGGAGGCGCCCGCCTTCGCGGCCAGGACCACGGCGGGGCGGCCGGTCGCCGCGAGGGCGGCCCGGCGGGTCCGTCGTTCGGCGGCCTCGACGGCGTCCAGCGCCGCCCGCGCCTCCCGCAGCAGCACCGCCCCTGCCCCGGTCAGGGCGACGCCCCGGCTGCCGCGCTCCAGCAGGAGGGTGCCCAGGCGCCGTTCGAGCCCGCCGATCGCCCGCGACAGCGGGGGTTGGGCGATCCCGAGCCGCTGCGCGGCCCGGCCGAAGTGCAGCTCTTCGGCGACCGCGACGAAGTACCGCAGCTCACGTGTCTCCACCCCGCCAGCCTAACCGGGACGGCCAGGAGCGATACCCGGGCGGTATCGCCGTCCACCCAGTCGGTCTTGGACGCCCTGCCCGGTTGGGGAGAAGTATCGATGTCATGAGTGAGACGAACACCGTGAACCACCACAAGGTCGCGCTGGTGACCGGGGCCAACAAGGGCATCGGGTACGAGATCGCCGCCGGGCTCGGCGCCCTCGGCTGGTCCGTCGGAATCGGCGCGCGGAACGAGGAGCGGCGCGAGGCCGCTGTGGATAAGCTGCGCGCGGCCGGAGCCGACGCGTTCGGCGTGCCGCTGGATGTGACCGACGACGCCAGCGTGACAGCGGCGGCTCGGTTGATGGAGGAGCGGGCCGGGCGGCTCGACGCGCTCGTCAACAATGCGGGGATCACCGGCGGTGGACCGCAGGAGCCCACCACGGTCGACGTGAACCGGGTACGGGCGGCCGTGGAGACCAACGTGATCGGCGTCATCCGCGTCACCAACGCCCTGCTCCCTCTGCTGCGCCGCTCGCCGTCGCCGCGGATTGTGAACGTCTCCAGCAGCGTCGGCTCCCTCGCACTCCAGACCACGCCTGGCGCCGAGACGGGCCCCATCGCCATCGCCTACGCTCCGTCGAAGACGTTCCTCAACGCCGTCACCGTGCAGTACGCCAAGGAACTCGCCGACACCCACATCCTGATCAACGCCGTCTGCCCCGGCTTCACGGCGACCGACCTCAACGGCTTCCGGGGAGTGCGCACTCCCCAGCAGGGCGCAGCCGCCGCGATCCGGCTGGCCACCGTATCGGCCGACGGGCCGACGGGCCGCTTCTTCGACGACGAGGGAGAGGTGCCCTGGTGACGCGTTCCGGTTCGCGCCACCCCGGGGAGATGGCCGATGTTGTTTCAGCGGTAGGTGTGTCCCTCGCAGGTCATGTCTCATTCCCCGGGTCTGGCGTTGGCGCCGGTGTCCCCCTGGAATGGCCGCCCTTGTCGCTCCCAACATCGCGACCCCGAACCCCTACGCCGCCCTGATGACCCACATCGGCCGCCGGAACCTCGTCGAACGCACCCCCGCCGACATCGAGGCCGACGTCCGTGCCGCCGCGCCGCCGGGAACCGTCGCCGGACTGGACATCACCGCCGATGCCACTGGCCTGACGCTGTTCGCGACGGTGCGGCGCGCTGACGAGCCGGGATGATCCCCGCAGTCGGCTTCGTGTTCGTCGCCGACGCAGCCTCGATCGTCAGTCGAGGCCCTCGATGATGCGGAAGTCGCGCTCGACGCCGTCAGCAAGTGCGGCCAGCGCCTCCTGGTAGGCCGCACTCGCATGTGCGGCGACCGCCTTTTCGAAGCTGTCGAACTCGATCAGGACGGTGCGCTCGGCGATTCCGGCGTCGTGTGCGACGACCCGGCCGCCGCGGGCGAGCAGCCGCCCGCCGGCGGCCTTGACGGCTGGACCAGCCAGCTTGTTGTAGGCAGCCAGCTTCTCGGGGTCCGCAATGGTGCGGTAGGCGCTGACCCAATAGCCCTTGGCCACGGTTACCTCCTGTGTTCGGAATTGATGCTCAGAAGCATGCTCAGATCCATGGCCGGCGCGCTGTGGGTCAGCGAGCCGACGGAGACGGCGTCGAAGTCGGACGGCTTCGATCTCAGCTTTCGGTTCGACTCGAGCGGCCCGGGCCCGGCACACCGACTGGGGCTGTGATCGGATCGGTCTCGGGTGAGCGTCGGCGGGCGAGGGCGAGGCTGGCCATCGTCGTGATCGCCATCGCGGCGACGCCGACCAGCGCCGCGGTCGTGTAGGCGTCGTCGTTCGGGAAGAGGCGGCCCGTGGCGGTGCCGGCGGCCAGGACCAGACCGCCGATGGCGCTGCCCAGGGAGTACCCGACGCTGCGGACGACGTAGTTGAAGCTCATGGCGCTCGACGTCTCGCTCTTGGGGGTGACGGCCAGGATGACGCCGGGCATGGCGGCCGAGAAGCTGCCGACGCCGAAGCCCAGCACGCCCATGGCCGCGAGCAGTTCGGCCAGGTTGGACCGGGCGGTGGCGAACAGGACGAACCCGCCGCCGACGATGGCGGCGCTGCCGGCCAGGAGCAGGGGGCCGTCGATCCGTTCGCGGACCCGCGGCGTGAGCTTGCCGGCGACGAACCCCGCACGGAGAACGGGATGAGGACCAGCCCCGCCACGAAGGTGGTCAGTCCGAAGCCGTAGCCGGCGCTGTGCGGCGTCTGCGCGTAGCGGGTGATGAGCGTGAGCAGGAGGTACATGCCGCTCCCGCCGACGAACATGGCGATGTTCGCCCCGGCGACCGCCGGGTGCCGAACCGCCCGGACGTCGACCAGGGGCGTCTTGGTTCGCAGTTCGGAAACGGTCCAGACGCAGAGCAGGAGTACGGCGGCGACGGCAAGGGTCACCGCCACGGCGAGGTGTCGGCTCCACAGGCTCCTCTCGCCGGCCAGGAACAGGACGAGGAGCAGTCCACCCGCCAGGACGAGCGCACCGGCCACGTTCACGTGAGCGGAGCGGCCTTCGGGAGCTGCGGGCATGGAGCGCCACGCGGTCACGAAGGCGATGGCGGTGACGAGCAGGCCGAGGCCGTAGGCGGCCCGCAGTCCGCCGAACTCGGCGAGCAGCGCGGCCAGCGGGTAGCCGACGCCGGCTCCGATGATGGAGACCACTGAGATCAGGGCGATCGTGGCCGCGCTGCGCTCCTCGGGAAGATGGTCACGGGCCACGCCCATCATCAGCGCCGTGAGACCGAGTCCGACGCCTTGGGCCGCTCTGCCCACGAGCAGCCAGGCGAACGGCAGCGGCAGCACGGTGAGCGCGCTGCCGACGACGACGATCGCCAGCGTGGCGAGAATCGTGGCCCGCCGGTGCGGACCGGCTCCGAGCCGGCCGAGGACGGGTGTGGCGACGGCGCCGCTGAGCAGGGCGATGGTCAGCGTCCACTGCGCGCTGTCGAGGGAGACGTGGAACGTGGTCGCCACGCTGGTGATGAGCGGCGTCCCGAGGCTGGCGACCGCCGCCACGACCAGGGCGATGAACATCAGGGCGGGGACCAGCAGACGTGCCTCGGAACGTAACAGGGCAGTGCTCATGGGCTGGTCATGAGCCTGGGCCGCGGTCACCGGTCCGACTCCTCTCGGGCGTGGCTTTCGAGCTCCGCCAGATGCAGCAGCGCCGGAAGGGCAGCTGCCAAGGCCTCGACCTCGTCACCGGTGAGTTCGTCGATCAACCGCGCGTACGCGTCGACGCCCGCCTGGCGTCGCGTCCGGACGTACGACGCGCCGGCCTCGGTCAGGCACACCAGCGTGACCCGCTTGTCGGACGGATCGCCCTTCCGCTCGACCAGCCCGGATTCCTCCATCACCCGGACCAGGACGGTCATCGCGGGCTGGGTGACGCCCTCGGCCACCGCCAGATCGGTGATCCGTCGCGGGCCGGTCTTGTCCAGGGTGGCCAAGGTGGCGGCGGACGTCAGGCTCATGTCGCGGGGAAGGCGTCTCACGGCCCTGGTGGCCAGACCGTAGAGGGCTGACCCGATGGCATCGGAAGCGCCGTGCGCGGCGTCTCGGCGACTCATGCCTGAAGCATAGCAGGTTTATATGAATCCTTTATGTATCTCCCGAGCAGGGTTCGGCGATACTTCACTTACTACGCGTTCGCGTAAAGATGAACGGCGTCGGTTTTGATCGCCCTGTCGATCCCTTCGGAGGCGGCGTTGGTGACGCCGGTCGTGATCGCGGCGAGGATCTGCGGCCACCACGTGCTGACGTGCGGCAGCGAGTCGCGCACCGCGGCTTTGAACACGGTGCACATGTCGATCGCGACCACCTGGACCCCGGCACTCACGATCTGACGGCCGCCCGGCACCACGGGATCATCGACGCGCTCACCACTGCAGAGCTGAAGTGCTGGGCGGACAAGGCGTATCAGGGGGCCGGCGGTCCCATCCGAGTCCCGTTCCGGGGCCGTCGCCTCAAGCGATGGAAGCGGCGCCACAACACCACCCACGCCAAGATCCGCTGCGTCGGCAGGCTCTCTGTCTGCAGACGGCGGCATGGACACGTTGACGCTCTTGTCGCTGACGACCCCGTTCCTTCAGCTCAACGCGGCTAACGCCGCACCCGGGGCATCCCCAGTCCGATCCACGAGATGATCTCTCGCTGGATCTCGTTGTTCCCGCCGCCGAAGGTGAAGATCACCGCCGACCGGTAGCCGCGTTCGAGTTCGCCGTGCAGGACGGCACCGGCGGAGCCCTCCTTGAGGACACCGGGGGCCGCCACGATCTCCATCAGCCAGGCGTAGGCGTCCCGGCGCGCCTCGGAGCCGTACACCTTGACGGCGGAGGCGTCCTGCGGGGTGAGGGTGCCTTCCTGGACGGCGTTCACCATCCGCCAGTTGAGGAGTTTCATGGCGTCCAGTTTGGTGTGCGTCCGGGCGAGGAGGCGGCGCACCCAGGGCAGGTCGACGACGCGTCGGCCGTCGGCGAGTTTGGTTTCCATCGCCCAGCGCTGGACATCGTGCAGGGCGCGGATGGCCATGGTGCCGTGCGCCGCGAGGGTGACGCGCTCGTGGTTCAGCTGGTTGGTGATCAGCCGCCAGCCCTTGTTCTCCTCGCCGACCCGGCGCGTGACGGGGACCCGGATGTTCTCGTAGTAGCTCGCGGTGGTGTCGTGCGAGGCGAGCGTGTTGATGATGGTGCACGAGTAGCCGGGGTCGGAGGTCGGTACGAGGAGCATGGTGATGCCCTTGTGGGGCGGGGCGTCGGGATCGGTGCGGACGGCGAGCCACACCCAGTCGGCCGTGTCGCCGTTGGTGGTCCAGATCTTCTGGCCGTCGACCGTGTAGTGGCCGGTCTCCTCGTCGCCTTCCCGTACGGCCTTGGTCCGGAGCGCGGCGAGGTCCGTCCCGGCGTCGGGCTCGCTGTAGCCGATCGCGAAGTCGATCTCGCCTGCGAGGATCTTCGGCAGGAAGTACGACTTCTGCTCCTCCGTACCGAACTGCATGATGGTCGGCCCGACGGTGTTGAGCGCCATCAGCGGCAGCGGTACCCCGGCCTGCGCCGCCTCGTCGAAGAAGATGAACTGCTCCATCGGGCTCAGACCTCGCCCGCCGTACTCCTTGGGCCAGCCCACCCCCAGCCAGCCGTCCGCGCCGAGCCGGCGGATCGTCTCGCGGTAGAACCGCTTCTGCGCCGCCGGATCGCCGTAGCGCGCATAGGCGTTGTCCGGTACCAACTCGGCGAAGTAGACCCGCAGTTCGGTGCGCAGCCGCTGCTGCTCCGGCGTGTATTCGAGATGCACGGCGCCTCCTGCCTCCCCGAGCCCGACCTGACGGCGCACACCGTAGAACGTGTTTCAGAAATTGGGAATGCAGATGACGGGGAAGCTCAGCCCGGGAACCCGTCCGCGGTCCGTCCATGGCGCGCCTGAGGCCGGGCGCCGCCGCGGGAGGCGGAGCCCGGCGGGTGCCGGTGCGCGCGTCGGCCCGCCCGCGCGTTCCTCGTGGCCGTCAGTGGCAGGGGAAACCGAGCAGGTGGCGGGCGTCGTGGACCCACTCGTGGACGTTCTCGCCCGACACGAGGGAGGTGGCGCCCTGTTCGGCACCGACGAAGTAGAGCAGGACCAGCATCAGGATGCCGAAGAAGGCCGCCCAGGGGACGATCGCCCCGATCGGCAGCTTGGCGGGAAGGGCGGTGGGGGTGACGGTCGGCTGAGCGACGGACTGCGCCATGGGGCAGAACCTCCTGGGGAACTCGCGTCCCATCTCGGTGGTGCACAGGACGACAGCCACGGGTCTGACTTGGCCCGCCTCGCCGCCCCTGGCCGGAGCGACGCGTGCTGGGCTTACAGTGGCGCGACCGTGCCGGATTTCCACCGGGCTTCCGCCGAACCGTCGTCAATATCCACGCGACCGTACCGCGAAGCCGGGTCCCGGCCAAGGGCGCGCACGCCCCGCACCATGTGCGCCCCGTACGCCGGGAAGCACGGCAACCGCCCTGCCGGATCAGGGATTTACCTCCGGGCACGGTCCAGAACGTATGAGAGTGATGGCATGACGAGCCGAGTGATCTTGATCTCCGCGGCGATCAGCGAGGCGCTGCGCGAGGCCCGCTTCGACGACGGGAGTCCGGTGGACGCCGCGGGCCTGCGGACCGCCCGGACGGCGGCCGCTGCGGGCGCCGTGCCCGCCGGGGGACGGCTGTGGGTCTCCCCCACCCCGCGATGCCGGCAGACCGCGGAGGCTCTCGGGCTCGACGACGGCGTCGACGCACCGGAGTTGGCCGGGCTGGACGTGGGCCGCTGGCGCGGTGCGACCCTGGCCGAGGTGAGCGCGAAGGAGCCGGAGGCGGTGGCCCGGTGGCTCGCCGATCCGGCGTCGGCGCCGCACGACGGGGAGTCCGTGCGGGAGTTCTGCGACCGGGTCGCGGAACGCCTGGAATCGGCCGCGGAGTTCGACGGCCGAACCGTCGCGGTGGTGGAGCCCGAGGTCGTACGGGCCCTGGTGGTACGGGTGCTGGGGGCACCGGAGTCGGCGTTCTGGCGCGTGGACGTGCCGCCGCTCACCGTCACGGAGTTCAGCGGGCGCGCGGGGCGCTGGAACGTCCGCGCGGGACGCCCGCTCGCCTAGCCGACCCGACCCGACTCGGGGGACCTGCGCCCTCAGCGCAGCGTGGCGATGAAGTCCGCGCAGGCCTGGGCGCACGTGCGGCTGGTCTTCGCCGCGACCTCCGCGCCGGGGTGCCTGTCGAAGACGTCGGCGCACTCCAGGCAGACGTCACGGCACCACTCCAACTGGGCGCGGATACGCCGCTCGTTCTGCTCCGGCTGCCCGGACAGGACATGGCAGGTCGCCTCGCACACCTCCGCGCACTGGATGCCCTTGCGCCGTGCGAGGTCCTGTTCCTTCGGCCCGTCGGGGTCCAGGAGGCTCGCGCGCAGCGCGCAGGCCAGCGCGCTGTCGGCGCAGGCCTGGGCGCAGGCGAAGCGATCCTCCAGGAACCGGAAGAGCTCCTGCTGGGAAGTCGTCGTCGTCACAACGGCCGGGTAGCCGCGGGGAGTCGGTTCAAACAGCGCGCGGCAGAGACCTCACGCGCCGGCCGCTTCGCGGGAGATCTGCTCGAACTGCGCTCCCATCGCCTCGGAGAGCGCCTGCGCGGCCGTCAACGGGCGCACCATCACGGTGAATTCGTCGATGCGTCCGTCTTCGTCGAAGTGCAGGAAGTCGCAGCCGTTGATCTCCTTGTCGCCCACCTTGGCGGTGAAGACCAGCGCGTGGTCACGGCCGTCGGCGCCGGCGATCTCGCGGACGTAGCGGAAGTCGGTGAAGACGCGCCAGACGCCGCGCAGGATGGCCGCGGTGATCGCCTTGCCCGGGTAGGGCTTGAAGGCGACAGGGCTGGTGAACACGACGTCGTCGGCCAGCAGCTCCTCGACCGCGCCGAGGTCTCCGGCCTCCACGGCCTTGCGGAAGGAGTTCATCGCACCCACCTCACATACTCAACTAATTGATTAGGTGCGGATCAGATTAGTCGTGCGGGTGCATGCCGTCTAGCCTTGGAGGATGGCATTGCGCAACGCGGTTCTGGCCGCGCTCCTGGAGGGCGAGGCGTCGGGCTACGACCTGGCCAAGGGGTTCGACGCCTCGATGGCCAACTTCTGGATGGCGACCCCGCAGCAGCTGTACCGGGAACTCGACCGCATGGAGTCGGACGGGCTCATCGAGGCCCGGCTCGTGCGGCAGGAACGCCGGCCCAACAAACGGGTCTTCTCCCTGACCGAGGAGGGCCTCGGCACCTTGGCCGCCTTCACCGCCGGTCCCGCGAGGCCCACCGCGATCCGCGACGAGCTGATGGTCAAGGTGTACGCCCTGGACGAGGGGGACGCCGACGCCGTCCGGGCGGCGATCGCCGAGCGGCTGGAGTCGGCGCGCGCCAAGCTGGCGCACTACGACCGGATCGGCGCCCGCCTCCTCGACGGCCGCACCGAGGAGGAGTACCTCGCCGGGGCCGAGCGCGTCGGCCCCTATCTCACTCTCCTGGGGGGACGCGCCTTCGAGCAGGCGATCATCGACTGGGCCGAGCAGGCACTGCGGGTCCTGGAGCGGCGCGCGTCCGTGCCCCGCTAGGCGGTCGCGGGCCCCGGCCACCACCCCGGGCACCGGGTATTCCCGCGGCCCCATCGGATGGCCTATGGCTGCGAGCGGGTTCCCTATTGGTCACCTATGTCCGGCACGCATACGGTCGAAGACATCGCCGCCCTGACGATCCGCGCACAGAACGTCAGGACGTACGACCAAGATCCCTCCCAGGTCCGTCAGGGCCCGACCCTCGGAGAAACGCACCATGTCGAAGATCCTTTTCGTGTTGACCGGCGCCGACCACTGGACGCTCGCCGACGGCACCCTGCACCCGACCGGCTTCTGGGCCGAGGAGGCCGCCGCACCGTACGAGGCCTTCAAGGCGGCCGGCCACGAGGTCGTCGTCGCCACCCCGGGCGGCGTCGTGCCGACCGTGGACCAGGGGAGCCTGGCCCCCGACTACAACGGTGGCCAGGAAGGCGCCGACAAGGTCGCCCGCACCCTCGCGTCCATGACCGAGCTCCAGCAGCCGCTCAAGCTGTCGGAGGTCAACCTCGACGACTACGCGGCCGTCTTCTACCCGGGCGGCCACGGCCCGATGGAGGACCTCTCGGCCGACGCCGACTCCGGCCGGCTGCTCACCCTCGCGCTGGAGTCGGGCAAGCCGCTGGGCGTGGTGTGCCACGGCCCGGCGGCGCTGCTGGCCGCCACCCGGGAGGACGGCTCCAACTCCTTCGCGGGCTACCGGGTCTCGGGCTTCACGAACGTCGAGGAGACCCAGGCCGGTCTCGCCGACAAGGCCAAGTGGCTGCTCCAGGACCGCCTCGTCGAGGTGGGCGTCGACTTCCAGGAGGGCGAGCCGTGGACCCCGAAGGTGGTCGTCGACCGCAACCTCGTCACCGGCCAGAACCCGGCCTCCTCCGCCCCGCTCGCCGTGGAACTGCTGAAGAAGCTGGCCTGAACGATGACACGCCCCGGCCCGCGAAGCCCGGCCGGTCCCCGCGATGCCCGGTGACCGGCTGGACGAGGTCCTCGACGCCGCCTACGCCTGCCTGACCCGGTACGGCGTGCGGCGCACGACGATGGACGACATCGCCACCGCCATGGGGGTGTCCCGGTCGGCGGTCTACCAGTACGTCCACGGCAAGGACGACGCGTTCCGGCGCCTCGCCGGGCGACTGCACGAGCGGGCGCTCGTACGGGCCCGCCGGGCGGCCGGCGCCGAGGACGCCCCGTACGCCGAACGCGTCCGGGGCGTCCTGGCCGCCAAGCTCGACCTGGCGCGCGGTCTGGCCGGGGACTCCCCCCACACGGCCGAACTCCTCGACGAGAAGGCCCGGTTGTTCGGCGACATCTGCCACGCGTTCACCGGTGATCTTCGTCGGCTGCTGATCGCGCTCTTCAGCGCGGCGGACGCGGAGGCCCGGTCACCGGCAGGTGTCGAGCCCGCCGAGGCCGCGGACATCTGTCTCGCGCTGGTGGCCGGGCTGGAGTCGGCGCCCGACGGCGGGCGGCTGCTCGCTCCGGCGGCGGACGCCCTGCTGACGGGGCTGCTGGGCACACCGGCGGATGCGGCCGGCGCACCTGGGGGCTGTCGTCCGGACCACGCCGCGGACGCGGGGTCCGGCGTGCCCGTCCGCGGCGTTGTCCGCGCCCCGCGACCTGATCCGATCGGCAGCCCCTAGTAGTGCTTCGTTACGTTGAGTGATCTCGGCTGAGTGTGGGCAGCTTCCCGGAATGAGGTTGGGGGAAGTGGACCGGCTCCGGGGTGAGTT
>NZ_JBHWVI010000029.1:0-59908 GCF_042737005.1 Streptomyces sp. NPDC060027 | reverse complement strand
GGCCTGGTGGGGTGGGGAAAACGAGCGGGCCCGCCCCCCATATCGGGGGGGGGCCCTTCTCGTCCTCGCGGTGGCACCGCCATGCAGCACCGCGAGGGGTTCTCGGGAGGCGGTCCGGTCAGCCGAAGCGACCGGAGATGTAGTCCTCCGTGGCCTGGACGGACGGGTTGGAGAAGATGCGCTCCGTGTCGTCTATCTCGATGAGGCGGCCGGGCTGGCCGACCGCGGACAGGTTGAAGAACGCGGTGCGGTCGGAGACGCGGGCGGCCTGCTGCATGTTGTGCGTCACGATGACGATCGTGAAGCGCTCCTTCAGCTCACCGATCAGGTCCTCGATGGCGAGGGTGGAGATCGGGTCCAGGGCCGAGCAGGGCTCGTCCATGAGGAGGACCTGCGGCTCCACCGCGATCGCCCGCGCGATGCACAGACGCTGCTGCTGACCGCCGGACAGGCCGGACCCGGGCTTGTTCAGCCGGTCCTTGACCTCGTTCCAGAGGTTCGCGCCCTTGAGGGACTTCTCCACGATGTCGCCGAGCTCGGACTTCTTGTACGAGCCGTTGAGCTTGAGGCCCGCCGCCACGTTGTCGAAGATCGACATCGTGGGGAAGGGGTTGGGACGCTGGAAGACCATGCCGATGGTGCGGCGCACGGCGACGGGGTCGATCCCGCTGCCGTACAGGTCCTCGTCGTCCAGCAGCACCTTGCCCTCGACACGCCCGCCGGGGGTGACCTCGTGCATGCGGTTCAGGGTGCGCAGGAACGTCGACTTGCCGCAGCCGGAGGGGCCGATGAAGGCCGTCACCGAGCGGGGCTCGACCGTCATGGAGATGTCTTCGATCGCCTTGTGGGCGCTGTAGTAGGCGGTCAGACCGCTTACGTCGATTCGCTTGGCCATGTCAATCACTGCTTCTTTCGCGAAGGTTCGGGTCGCTGATCGGCCGCGTCAGCGGCCCGTCTTGGGTGACTTCCAGCGTGCGACGGCGCGCGCACCCATGTTGAGGATCATGACGAAGAGGATGAGCGCCAGTGCCGCCGCCCAGGCCCGGTCGGTGGCCGCGTCGGTTCCCGCGCTGTACTGACGGTAGATGTACAGCGGGAGCGAGCCCTGCGGGCCGTCGAACGGGTTGTTGTTGATGAAGTTCGTACCCCACACCAACAGCAGCACAGGAGCGGTCTCGCCGGCGATACGCGCGACGGCGAGCATCACACCCGTGGTGATACCGCCGATGGACGTCGGCAGAACCACCTTGAGGATGGTGCGCCACTTCGGGATGCCGAGGGCGAGGGAGGCCTCGCGCAGCTCGTTCGGGACGAGCTTGAGCATCTCCTCGGTGGAGCGGACCACCACGGGCATCATCAGGATCGACAGGGCGAGCGCGCCGGCGAAGCCGGAGTAGCCCATGTCCAGGATCAGGATCCAGAAGCTGAGAATGAACAGGCCGGCGACGATCGACGGGATGCCCGTCATGACGTCGACGAAGAAGGTGACCGTCTTGGCGAGCGTGCCGCGTCCGTACTCGACGAGGTAGATCGCGGTCAGCACGCCGATCGGCACGGCGATCAGGGTCGCGATGCCCACCTGCTCCAGGGTGCCGATGAGCGCGTGGTAGATACCGCCGCCCGTGTCCTTGTCGGCGACCACCCCCATGGAGTGGCTCAGGAAGTAGGCGTCGAAGACCTGCGCACCGCGCTTGACGGTCTCCCAGATCAGGGAGGCCAGCGGGACGACGGCGATGATGAAGCAGGCCCACACCAGCGTGGTGGCGACGCGGTCCTTGGCCTGGCGGCGGCCCTCGACGCGGGCGGCGACGACGTACGTGCCGAGGACGAAGAGGATCGCGGCGATCAGGCCCCACTGGACCTTGCTGTCCAGGCCGGCGGCCAGGCCGATGCCGGCGGCCACGGCGAGGGCGCCCGCGGCGATGGCCCAGGCGGACCACTTCGGGAGGCTGCCGCCGCGCAGGCTGTCGGCGTGCTTGCGGGTGACGGGTGCGTTGCTCATGCGTTGGCCCCCGAGTACTCCTTGCGGCGGTTGATGATGAAGCGCGCCGCGCCGTTGACCAGCAGGGTGATGACGAACAGGACGAGACCCGAGGCGATCAGGGCGTCCTGGCCGAACTCGTTGGCCTCGTTGAACTTGCTCGCGATGTTCTGCGCGAAGGTGCCGCCGCCCGGGTCGAGCAGGCTGGCCTGGATGTCGAAGGTCGGGGAGAGCACGGTGGCGACGGCCATCGTCTCGCCGAGCGCGCGGCCGAGGCCGAGCATCGAGGCGGAGATCACGCCGGAGCGGCCGAAGGGCAGCACCGACATGCGGATGACCTCCCAGCGCGTGGCGCCGAGGGCCAGCGCGGCTTCCTGGTGCATCTGCGGCGCCTGGCGGAAGACCTCACGGCTCACGTTGGTGATGATCG
The DNA here is from genome assembly GCF_042737005.1 of Streptomyces sp. NPDC060027. Classification (NCBI taxonomy): domain Bacteria; kingdom Bacillati; phylum Actinomycetota; class Actinomycetes; order Kitasatosporales; family Streptomycetaceae; genus Streptomyces; species Streptomyces sp. NPDC060027. The sequence continues at coordinate 57,497 of NZ_JBHWVI010000029.1, read as the reverse complement.
GGAGGATCATGATCGCGAGCAGGATGCCGACGGTGAGCATCGAGCGGGGCGCTCCGCCCTGCCACTCGAAGATGCCGGTCCAGCCGAAGTAGTGGTCGAGCCAGCCGAACAGGCCGGTCATGTGCGGCACGAGGATGATCGCGCCCCAGAGGCCGTACACGATGGACGGGACGGCGGCGAGCAGGTCGATCACGTACGCGATGGGTCCGCCGAGCTTGCGCGGCGCGTAGTGCGTGATGAACAGGGCGATGCCGACCGCGACCGGGACCGCGAGGGCCATGGCGATGATCGCGGAGACGACCGTGCCGAAGGCCAGCACCGCGATGCCGAAGACCGGCGGTACGAGGCTGGTGTTCCACTCGAACGTGGTGAGGAAGTTGCCCTCGTTCTTGCTCAGCGCGAGGGAGGCGCGGTAGGTGAGGAAGACCGCGATGGCGGCCATGATCACCAGGAGCAGGATGCCGGAACCGCGGGAGAGCGCGAGGAAGACGCGGTCGCCGGGGCGGGTCGCGCCGCGGGCCGCACGCTTCTGCAGGGCATCGGAAGGCGGCGGGATCGGGGGAGGCGCTTCGGTGTTCTGTGTCGATATGTCCATCAGGAGTCTCCGGTCTGCGGAGCCGGATCGAGTGGCGGCCCCAGGCGGCGGTGCACCGGACGGTGCGGCCCGCCTCGGCGAGGCGGGCCACACTCGGGTCAGCTCAGGTTCGCGAGGGTGGAACGAACCTTGGTGATGATCTCTTCGGGGATCGGCGCGTACTGGGCGGCGGTCAGCTGCTTCTGGCCGTCCTCGCTCGCGATGTAGGTGAGGAAGGACTTGGTGGCGGCCAGGGTGTCGGCCTTGTTGCCCTTCTCGCAGACGATCTCGTAGGTGACCAGCGTGAGCGGGTAGGCGCCCTCGGCGGTCGGCTTGTAGTTCAGCTCCAGGGCCAGGTCGTTGCCGACGCCGGCGACCTTGGCGGTGGAGATGGCCTTGGTGGCGTTCTCGACGGTGGCCTTGACCGGGGTCGCGGCGTCCGTCTTCAGGTCGACGGTCTTGATGCCGTCAGCGGCGTAGGAGAGCTCGAAGTACGAGATCGCGCCCGAGGTCTGCTTCACCTGCTGGGCCAGGCCGGAGGAGCCCTGCGCGGACTGGCCGCCCTTGGCCTGCCAGGCCTTGCCGCCGGAGTAGCCCCAGTCGGAGGGGGCGACGGCCTTCAGGTACTTGGTGAAGTTGTCCGTGGTGCCGGACTCGTCCGAGCGGTGGAACGCCTGGATCTTGGTGCCGGGGAGCTTCGCGTCGGGGTTCAGGGCCGCGATCGCCTTGTCGTCCCACGTCTTGATCTTGCCATCGAAGATCTTGGCGATCGTGGAGGCGTCCAGGACGAGGTTGTCGACACCGTCGACGTTGTAGCCGAGGGCGATGGGGCCGCCGACCATGGGCAGGTCGAGCGCGGGGTTGCCGTCGCAGACCTTCTTGGCGGCCGAGGCCTCTTCGGGCTTGAGGGGCGAGTCCGAACCGGCGAACGCGGTCTGGCCCTGGGTGAACGCCGTGACACCGGCGCCGGAGCCCGTCGGGTTGTAGTTGATCTGAACGTCCTTGCAGGCGGCCTTGTAAGCCGTCACCCAGGCGTCGATCGCGTTCTTCTGCGCGGAGGAGCCGGAGGCCTGCAGCTGACCCTTGGCGTCGTCACACTTGATGGAGCCCGCGGCCGCGGTCGGTGCCGAGCTGCCGCCGGCGTCGCCCTTGCCCGTGTCGTCAGAGCCGCACGCCGTGAGGGCCAGGGCGCCGGAGACGGCGAGAGCACCGAGGGTGAGGGCCCGCCGGTTCATGCGCTGAAGCTTCACTTCGGGAGTTCCTTCCAGGAGCCGCCGTCTGGTGGCGGCGTGCGAAGTCTGTGTCATGCGTTGCGTTAGCGGTGCGGCGAGAACGTCCAGGACGTCCCTCGCACCGTGTAAGGCCGAAATTAGGCAGATCAGGTGAAGGCGCCGATGGCCATAAGTGAACGAGGGGTGAACCCCTGACGGCGGTGCGGTGAGGTCACGGAACGCTTACGTCGAGGACACGGCCGTATCCCGGCTCAGGGGGCCTGGAGGGAAACTCCAGGTAATCGATCGGGGTCGACCGTGTTTCTCACGGCACATGCTTCCGGCATCCCTCATTCGCCTCACTATTCCCTTGAGTACCGGCGAGGGGCTGGTGCTCACCACGGTGGGTGAGCCCGGGCTGCGTCAGGCCAGACGCAGCGCGTTCAGCAGCGCGTCCACGAGGTCGCAGTCGCGCGGCTGGGAGAGGCGGTGGCGGGCGGCGGTGGGGGAGAGCCAGAGGACACGGTCCACCTCGTCGTTCGGGGTGAAATGACCATCGGCCGCCTCCGCCGCCCAGTAGCGGACCTCCTTGGGGCGGCCGCCGACGAGGTAGTGGACGGTGGGCAGGACCGCCCCGGGGAGGGCGTCGTAGCCCGTCTCCTCCTCGACCTCGCGGAGCGCGCCGGCGAGGGAGTCCTCGTCGCGTTTCAGCTTGCCCTTGGGATGCGACCAGTCGTCGTACTTGGGCCGGTGGACGAGGCAGATCTCCAGCGCGGAGTCGACCGGGGAGCGGCGCCACAGGACGCAGCCCGCCGCTTGGATGGTGTCGTCAACCATGAGGCCTCCCTCAAGGGGTGCGTACGGCTTCCTTCTGCCAGGTCTGCTGGAACGCGAACCGCGCCGCCTCCACCTCGTGCCGCTGGTCGGCGTGCAGTACACCGAGCGCGTACGCCGTCGCCGGCGCGATGCGCGGGGTGCGGGCCGCCGACGCCGCTGCGGACGCCGCCTCCGCCGCGTCCCGGTGCCGGTTGAGCGCCTGGCCGGCGCCGAGCAGGCGTACGTCGACGGGGCACTCCCCGTGGTGCAGCACCTCGCTGGCGTACCGGTGCAGCCGCAGCAGCAGCCGGACCTGGTGCCAGGGCGCGTCCTGCGGCTGGGGAGCGGTGTCGGCGGAGAGGCCGTGCACGAGGGCCTCCGCGTTGTAGGGGTGGCCCGCGGCGACCAGCGGCAGCGCGGTGACGGCGTCGGTCAGCCGGTCCTGGGCCGCGGCGGCCAGCGGACGCAGGTCGGCCGAGTCCGCGGAGGGGGCCAGCGGCACCTCGCTGGCGAGTAAAGCGACGCTGTCGGCGACGGCGTGGAAGCGGGAGGAACCGAGCGCCTGGAGGGCCGCCGAGTGGGCCCGGGTCCGCGCGAGCGTCAGCTGGCGGTCGAGGAGTGCGCCCGCCTTCGCGGCGCCGACGGTCAGATTGCCCTTGGGGGCCGGGGCCCGTCCGGCCTGGACGGGCAGCGCGGCCGTGCCCGACAGCCGGTTCAGCGCGCCGAGCAGCCGCTCCAGGCGTGCGGCACAGGCGTGTTCGCGCGCGAGCGTGCCCGACAGCCAGGCGAGTTCGGGCCGCACCCCTTCCGACCAGTCCGCGTCGAGCAGCGGCCGGAAGGTGTGCAGGCTGCCGCTGATGCGGCGGGCGGAGCGGCGCAGGGAACGCGCCGCGGCGCCGGACTCCCCGGCACCGCTCGCCGCGGCACCGGTCTCCCGGTGCTGGCGCAGTGAGCGGAGGAACTCCGTGGCCTGGGCCCGCAGATAACCCGCCAGGGCGTCACCGATGGGGGCACCTCCCTCGTCGAGGGGGGCCGGGGCTGCCCTGGGGCCTGTCCCGGCCGCGGAGTCGGTGGGGGGATCAAGGTGCTGCTGTGCCACGCCGGCGCCTCCGGGCGTCTATGAGCATCTCCTGGACGTTCCGCAGGGGCTGGCCATCCGCGTCGGTCGCGTGTCGGGTCCACTCGCCGTCGGGGCCGAGGTGCCAGGAAGCCGTGGTGTCGGACATGCCGGTCTCCAGCAGCCGGTTGAGGGCTGCCCGGTGGGCCGGGTCGGTGACCCTGACCAGGGCCTCGATCCGCCGGTCGAGGTTGCGGTGCATCATGTCGGCGCTGCCGATCCACACCTCCGGTTCGCCGCCGTTGCCGAAGGTGAAGACCCGGGAGTGCTCCAGGAAGCGGCCGAGGACGGAGCGGACCCGTATGTTCTCGGACAGGCCCGTGACGCCGGGTCGGACGGCGCAGATTCCGCGCACCCAGATGTCGACCGGCACCCCGGCCTGCGAGGCGCGGTACAGCGAGTCGATGAGCGCCTCGTCCACCATCGAGTTGACCTTGATGCGGACGAAGGCGGGACGCCCGGCGTTGTGGTGCTGGACTTCCTTGTTGATCCGCGCGATCAGGCCGTCGCGCAGGGACTTGGGAGCGACGAGCAGACGGCGGTAGGTCTCGCGGCGCGAGTAGCCCGAGAGCCGGTTGAAGAGGTCGGAGAGGTCGGCGCCGACCTGCGGATCGGCGGTGAGCAGTCCCAGGTCCTCGTACAGCCGGGCGGTCTTCGGGTGGTAGTTGCCGGTGCCGACGTGGGAGTAGCGGCGCAGGGTTTCGCCCTCCTGCCGGACCACGAGCGACAGCTTGCAGTGGGTCTTCAGCCCGACGAGGCCGTACACCACGTGGCAGCCGGACTCCTCGAGCTTCCTGGCCCACTTGATGTTCGCCTGCTCGTCGAAGCGGGCCTTGATCTCGACCAGGACGAGGACCTGCTTGCCGGACTCGGCCGCGTCTATCAGCGCGTCGACGATCGGCGAGTCGCCGGAGGTGCGGTAGAGCGTCTGCTTGATGGCGAGCACGTCCGGGTCGGCCGCTGCCTGCTCCAGGAAGGCCTGCACCGAGGTGGAGAAGGAGTCGTACGGGTGGTGCAGCAGGACGTCGCGCTCGCGCAGCGCGGCGAAGATGTCGGGCGGGGACGCCGACTCGACCTCCGCGAGATCGCGGTGGGTGCCCGCGATGAACTTGGCGTACTTCAGCTCGGGCCGGTCCAGGGCGCCGATGCCGAAGAGGCCGGTGAGGTCCAGGGGACCCGGCAGCGGGTACACCTCGGCCTCGGAGATCTTCAGCTCGCGTACGAGGAGATCGAGGACGTACCGGTCGATGGACTCCTCGACCTCCAGGCGCACCGGCGGGCCGAAGCGGCGCCGCATGAGCTCCTTCTCCAGGGCCTGGAGCAGGTTCTCGGCGTCGTCCTCCTCGACCTCCAGGTCCTCGTTCCGGGTGAGGCGGAAGGTGTGGTGCTCCAGCACCTCCATGCCGGGGAAGAGCTCCTCCAGGTGGGCCGCGATCACGTCCTCGATGGGGACGTAGCGGTTCGGGGAGGCCTCCAGGAAGCGGGAGAGCAGCGGCGGGACCTTGACGCGCGCGAAGTGGCGGTGGCCGCTGACCGGGTTCCGTACGATGACGGCGAGGTTCAGGGACAGGCCCGAGATGTACGGGAAGGGGTGCGCGGGGTCGACCGCCAGCGGGGTCAGCACCGGGAAGATCTGGTGCCGGAAGAGAGTGAACAGGCGGGCCTGCTCCTTCTCGGTCAGCTCGCTCCAGCGGACCAGGTGGACGCCCTCCTCCGCGAGCGCGGGGGCGACGTCCTCCTGGTAGCAGGCGGCGTGCCGGGCCATGAGCTCGCGGGAGCGGGCCCAGATCATCTCCAGGACCTCGCGGGGCTGGAGGCCCGACGCGGACTTGGTGGCGACACCGGTGGCGATACGGCGCTTCAGGCCGGCCACCCGGACCATGAAGAACTCGTCCAGGTTGCTGGCGAAGATCGCCAGGAAGTTGGCGCGCTCCAGAAGAGGCGTGTTCGGGTCCTCCGCGAGTTCCAGAACACGCTCGTTGAACGCCAGCCAGCTGCGCTCACGGTCCAGGAACCGGCCTTGCGGCAGCATGATCCCGTCCTGCACCAGGTCCTCGTACTCGTCGAGGTCGGCGTCGAGATCTGGCTCCAGGTCCGAGACGTTGGCCGCGACGGTGTGCGGACGATGCGCGGCGATGGAGCCGACGGAGGGCTGCGGGTGCTGCACGGGTGCCTGGGCGCTTCGCTGGTTCATGGACCCATTCTTCCGTGCCGAAGGCGAGACCGGCGCGTCGGAGAGGGCGGGCGCCAGCGCGCCGATGCGGAAGTTCCCGTTCCGCATGGCTGGCGTACGCTCACTCCCCGTCGACGGTGAGGACTCGTTCTCCGGCGGGGGAGAAGGCTCGGGCGCGGCGGGCTGCATTCCCTGAGCGTCGCAAGGTCACCTGAATCGATGGTTACGGGGACATGACGTGTGGGCTATCGGGGGGCGGCTCCCGGACGTCCGCACGCCCGGGGACCGTGTGCACACCCACCCCCGTGAGGCGCGTGCCCGCCGTGCCGCCGCGGGTCACGGAGTGCGACGGCGCAGCAGGGTGAACGCGGCGGCGGTCGCGAGGCCCGCGACGGCCAGGAGCAGGCCGCTCTCCACGAGCTGGAGGGGCCAGAAGTGCGACTCGGGCTGATAGGTGGCCCAGAAATCTGCCAGTCCGGTTCTCTCCACGCACCGGCTGATGTCGGTGGAACGGTCGAGGCCGACGCAGGCCAGGTCGTTGCCCAGGCGCTCGCCGTTCCTCGTGACGGCACCGTGTTCGAGGGCCAGGGCGCCGGACGGGAGGTGGAGGGCCGCCTGTCCGGTGACCGTCGAGGCGGGCCACAGGCTCATCCGGAACCGGGACAGCACGTCGTGCAGGACGAGTGCCGCGGCGAACGCGGCTCCGGCGGCGGGCAAGGCGCGGCGCAGGACCAGGCCCGCGAGCGCGCCGAGGGCGAGACCGGCGAGGACGTACCCGACGGCGACCGGGCCGGTGGAGTCGTAGACGTGGAGGCTGAACCAGTCGCCGGCCAGGTCTCCGTTCTCGTCGCCGCGGGCCCACACGTTGAGCAGGACCGCCAGTGTGGTGCCCGCGGTGAGCACGACCGCCGGGACGGCGAGCTTGGCGGCCAGCCAGCGCACCGGGGTGACGGACTGGGTCCAGGCCAGCTGCGCGGTACCGCTCTCCAGTTCGCGGCCGATCAGCGCGGCACCCGCCCAGGCCGCGACCGGCACCATCAGATACGTGACGCAGGTGGCGACCAGGTCGAGACCGTTGGCGTAGATCGCGTCCGCGTCGATCGCCTGGAGGTGTGCGCAGGCCGCCCGGCCGGCGCCGGGCGCGGCGCAGGAGCGCGCGGCCGCGCGGGCGTCCGGGCCGATGACGTACATCCAGGCCAGGACGGCGGCGGTGGCCAGCAGCGCGGCGCCCCACGCGTACAGGGCCGTGCGGTGCAGGCGCAGCACGGTCCAGGTGAGGCCGGCCGGGCGGTGCGGGGTCGGGGTGCTCATGAGGTGGACGTCCTCCTCAGGACGCCGAAGGCGATGGCGACCACGATCGCGGTGGCGGCCAGCAGGACACCGGTCTCCAGGAGCTGGCGGGGCCAGTAGTCGGGGGAGGGGAGGTACTCGCGGGTGAAGCCGACGACATCGTGCCGGGCGAGACACGGCCGGCTCCTGTAGCAGCCCGGGTCGCGGATCTCCGCGCCGGTGGAGGTGATCGCCCGGCTCCGTACGGACAGCTCGGGCTGCTGGTAACGGCCCTGGAAAGGCCAGGAGTTGGCGCGGAACGCGATCGCCGCGGACTGGGCGATACCGGCTACGGCGAGGGCGGGCAGGGTGCGGCGCAGCACGAGACCGGCGAGAACGCCGACGGCCAGGCCGAGGAGCGGCAGGGCGACGGTGCCCGGGCCGAGGGCGAAATACAGGGCGCGCGGTCCGATGCCGGCCAGCAGGAGGTCGCTGTGTGCCGACCACAGCATCCGGTACAGCGCGACCAGCAGGCCCGTGCCCACGGTGATGAACAGCGCGGGCACCGCCATTTTGACGGCGAGCCAGCGGGCCGGGCTGACGGACTGGGTCCAGGCCAGCCGGGCGGTGCCGTTCTCCAGCTCGCGGGCGATCAGCGAGCCGCCCGCGAAGACGGCGACGGCGAACGAGGCGATGTTGAGCAGGGAGGCCGGGTCGTAGAAGAGGTCGTTGTAGGCGCCGGAAAAGGGGGAGCCGATGATGCCGGCGGACCAGGCGTCCTCCTGTACGCCCGCGTAGCCGAAGGTGTCGAGGAGGTGCTGTGTGTGCGTGGCACCCGGGCCGTACAGCCACAGCAGCAGGCCGGCGGTGAGCACCACGAAGGCGGTCCAGATCCACAGGGCGGTGCGGTGCAGCCGCAGGACCGTCCAGACCAGGCCGCTCGGCCTGGGCAGAACGCGGCGCAGGGGGGACATGAGGGTGGTGGCGCTCATCGGGTCACCGCCGCGGGGGTCGCGGTCGTGCCGGGTGTGAGCAGCGCCGGGGTCGAGGGGGAGCGCAGATGGGCGAGGAGCAGTTCCTCCAGGGACGGTGGCTCCGCCTCCCAGTGATCCTCCACCGGTCCGTCGTTGCGTATCAGGGCGGTGAGACCGCGGCCGGTGGCGCGGGACTCGACGACGAGGTGCGGTGCGAGGTCGGCGGGGGTGCCGCGTCCGGTCACCACCGTGTGCGCGAGGAGCAGGTCGTCCAGGCCGCCGCCGAGCCGGATGCGTCCGCCGCCCATGAGCAGCAGGTGATCGCAGGCGTCGGCGAGTTCGGCGACGATGTGCGAGGACATCAGCACCGTGGTCCCGCGCTCGGCGGCGTCCGCCATCAGGGTGCCCAGCAGTTCGTGGCGGGCCAGCGGGTCCAGGTCGGCCATCGGTTCGTCCAGCAGCAGCAGGTCGGGCCGCTTGCCCAGCGCGAGGGCGAGGGCCACGCGGGTCCGCTGTCCGCCGGACAGGCCCCTGACCCGGGCCCCGGGGTCGAGCGAGCCCTGTTCCACGATCGCCGCGGCGTACGAGGCGTCCCAGCGGGCCGGGTTGAGTTCGGCGCCCAGACGCAGCGTCTCGGCGATCGTGAGCTGGGGGTGCAACGGCTTGTTCTGGGAGAGGTAGGCGATCCGCTCGCGTGCCTCGGCCGGGCTGCCGCCCAGCACGGTGAGTGTGCCGGCGGTGGGCCGCAGCAGTCCGGCCGCCGCCGCCAGCAGCGTCGACTTGCCCGCGCCGTTGGGGCCGACGAGGGCACTGATCCGCCCGGCCGGGAGGCGGAACGAGCAGTCGTCCAGCGCCGCGGCGGAGCGCCGGCCGTAGCGCATGGTGAGCCCGTGCGCCTCGACGGCGACGGTGGGGCGGGTGGTGCTGGTGGAACTCACTGGTCCCCCTTCGGGAAGTGTGCGTCCAGTACGGAGCCGAACAGTGCTGCCACGTCCTCGCGGTCCAGGCCCGCCGAGCGGGCGCTCCGGGCCCAGGCCTCCAACTCCTCGCGCAGGGGCGAGTCCGCCGGGGCGGCGCCGAGTGTTCTGCGGACGAAGGTGCCGAGGCCGCGCCTGGCCTCGACCAGTCCCTCGCGCTCCAGTTCGCGGTAGGCCTTCAGGACGGTGTTCGGATTGATGGCGGTGGCTTCCACGACCTCGCGGGCCGTGGGGAGCTTGTCGCCCGGTTCGAGGAGGCCGAGGCGCAGGGCCTGCTTGGTCTGCTGGACGATCTGGACGTAGGTGGCGACGCCGCTGCGCCGGTCGATGCGGTACGCGACCACTCGGACAACCACCCTTTCACTAATTGAGTAGTGAAAGGGTGGTGCAAGGGGGCGGTCTTCGTCAAGTGCGGGACGTCCGGACGGTGTTGCGCCGACGGTGGATCCGGCCGCCCACCAGGCACGAAACGGCGTTCGGAAATTCTTGGCCGATGCGTGAACCGATCGGTGGGGCTCGTCCGATGAGGGGGTGTGAGGGAAACGAGAAGCGACGGAGAGCTGCTGCGGGCCATCGCAGCGGACGGGGACCGTCGCGCCTTCGAAGAGCTGTACCGGCGGTACGCGCCATGGCTGACCGCCCGTCTGCGCGGCCGGTGCGCCGACGCCGGGATCGTCGACGACGTCGTCCAGGAGACCTTCCTCGCGGTCTGGCGCGGCACCGCCCGCTACCGCGAGGAGGGCGACCCGGCCGGCTGGCTCTGGCGCATCGGCTCGCGGCGGCTCGTCGACTCGATGCGCGGCGACGGCGCGCGCGGCCGGCTCCGGAACGCGCTGGCCCGGCTCCGGCACCGCGACGAGGCCTCGGCCGAGGAGCGCGTGCTGGCAGGCGTCGAGCACGGCGACCTGGCGGGCGCGCTGACCAGACTCTCGCCCGAACTCCGGGCGGTTCTCCAGGCCACGGTGATCGACGGGCTCAGCACCCGGGAAGCGGCCGTCCTGCTCGGTATTCCGCCGGGCACGGTCAAGACGCGGGCACTGCGCGCGCGCAAGCAGTTGCGGGAGGCGTTGGCATGAGCGACGACCGTCGCGGAAGCGATGGCAGCGACATGAGCGGTGACAGCCGTACGGCCTGGCATGTGCCGGAGGAGGACCTCCGGGCCTATACGCGGGGCGACTTGGCGCCGCCCCGCCTGTGGTCCGCCGACACCCACCTCGCCGCGTGCGCGCGGTGCCGCGAGGCGCTGGCCGCGTTCAGCGACCCGGCGGCCCTCGACGCCGGCTGGGAGCGGCTCGACGCCGAGCTGGACGCCCCGCGTCCGGGCCCGGTCGAGTGGCTGCTCGTCCGGCTCGGCGTCGCCGACCACACGGCACGGCTGCTGGCCGCCGCCCCCGTCCTGCGCCGTTCCTGGCTGGGCGCGGTCGCCGCCGTCCTCGTCATGACCGTGGCCGCGGCCAACACGGTGCAGGTCGCGAGCACCCCCACCCTCTTCCTGGCCCTCGCGCCGCTGCTTCCGCTCGCCGGGGTCGCGCTGTCCTACGGTCCGGCGCTCGACCCGACCTACGAGATGGCGGTCGTCTCCCCGATGCACGGCTTCCGGCTCCTGATGATCCGCACGGTCGCGGTCCTCGTCGTGGGCCTGGGGCTCAACGGCCTCGCGACCCTCGCCCTCCCCACCTACGGCCTGCACGCCCTGGCCTGGCTGCTGCCGGCCCTGGCCCTCACCGCTACCGGCCTCGCGCTCACCTCCCGGCTCGGTCCCGTCCTCGCCCCTTCCCTGGTCGGCGGCGGCTGGATCGCCCTGCTCGCCGCGGCCCGCGCGACCACGGAGCCCGACGCCACGCTCGCCCCGTTCACCGTGGCCGGGCAGGGCGTCGCCGGGGCCGTCGCGGCGCTGGCCGCCGGACTCCTCTACCTCGCGCGGGACCGGTTCGACGCGTCGCGCCTCCCGCTCACCGACTTCACCGACAGGAACGCCGCATGATCCCCACCGTCTCCGCCTCCGGGCTGACCCTCCGCTTCGGGGGGACGCTCGCCCTCGACGACGTCTCCGTCCGCCTCCGTGAGGGAGTCACCGGACTCCTCGGGCCCAACGGCGCCGGAAAGACCACCCTGTTGCGGGTGCTCGCCACCGCCGTGTCCGCCGACCGGGGCTCCTTCACCGTCCTCGGGCACGACCCGGGCACCACCGCCGGACGCACGGACGTGCGGCGCTCACTGGGCTACCTGCCGCAGACCCCAGGGTTCCACCAGGACTTCTCGGCCTTCGAGTTCGTCGATTACGTGGCGATCCTCAAGGAGCTCACGGACCGCACCGCCCGGCACCGTGAGGTGCGCCGGGTGCTGGAGGCCGTCGCCCTTTCCGACGTGCGCGGCAAGCGCATCAAGCGGCTGTCCGGCGGTATGCGCCAGCGGGTCGCGCTGGCCGCCGCGCTCGTCGGAGACCCCGGCTTCCTGGTCCTCGACGAACCGACCGTCGGCCTCGACCCCGAGCAGCGCATGCGCTTCCGGGAGCTGATCGCCCAGGCCGGAGAAGGCCGCACCGTCCTGCTCTCCACCCACCAGACCGAGGACGTCGCCATGCTCTGCCACCAGGTGATCGTCATGGCCGCCGGCCGCGTCCGCTTCGAGGGCACCCCCGCCGAGCTGACCGAACGAGCGGCCGGCCGGGTGTGGAGCAGTACGGAGCGCGATCCGGCCGCCAGAGCCGGATGGCGTACGGGAACGGGCGCCTTCCGCAATGTCGGCGACCCGCCCGAGGGCGCGGAACTGCTCGAACCAACCCTGGAGGACGGCTACTTGCTCACTCTCGACGGCGAGTCCGCGGAGGTGGCGGCATGAGCGCCACCACGGGCACGATCACCCAGGCGGCTCCCACGGGGGTGGAGCCACCTGCGCGGGGCCGGGAATCCCGGGCGCGCGCGGTGCTGGCCCTCGCCCGCTTCGAAGCACGCGAACTGCTGCTCCAGATCCCGATCCTGGTCTTCCTCGCGCTGTACGTCGGCTACACCGGCTGGACACTGTTCAACGGCCGCGACGGCATGGACGACTTCCCGGTCCTCCAGGACGTCGACCGGTCCACCCAGGAAGCCCCCATACTCCTCGGCATCGCCCTGTTCGTCGGCGTCAACCGCGCGGTGCTGCGCTCCCGCCGGCAGTCCACCGACCGGCACTTCGACGTCCTGCCCATGGAGGCGTGGCGGCGTACGGTCGCGCACGCGCTGTCCGTGCTGCCGTTCGTCGCGATCACCGCACTGGTCGTCGGCTTCCAGTTCACCTGGTCGGCGCTGAAGCCGGGTGCCGTCGGCCACGGCTCACCCGCCGAACTGGCCGTGGGTCCCTTGGTGATCCTCCTGTCCGGCGTCCTCGGCGTCCTGCTCGCCCGGCTGATCCCGGTCGGGTTCATCGCACCGCCCTTCGTGATCGGCGCCTACGCCCTCACCGCCATGGTCTCCGCGTCCACGCAGGGAACGCACTGGGTGCGCTGGCTCGGACCGGTCATCACCGACACGGGCGCCGACCCCTTCCCCTCCGAGCTGCTGGGCCGCCCGGCCGCCTGGCACGCGCTCTATCTGACGGGCCTCGCGGCCCTGCTGCTGTGCCTCGCCGTCCTGGTGAGCGGGGGCCGGACACGCCTGGTCCAGTCGATGGCGGTGGTCGCCCTCGCGACGACGGCCTTCGGCGTGGTGGGACAGTCCCCCGACGAGCCGGCCTCGCTGATCGCGGCCCGCACCAAGGCGTCCGCGACCCCGGAGAAGGTGCAGACCTGCGTCCGGCACGGACGGTCCACGTACTGCGCCTACCCGGAGTGGTCCGGCCGCACCGCCGACTGGGCGGAGGCCGTCGACCGCGTCCAGTCCCGTGCGGGGGGTTCGGCCGGGGGCCGGCGGCTGACCGTGCGCCAGGTGATGGACGCCCGGTACGGCCTCCAGAGCGACGCCGCGATCCCCGCGTCCACCACGCCGGACGCCGTGACGGTCGGCACGCGCTGGGGCGGCAACCGCCTTCCCGAGTTCGCCGTCGGCGTCGCCTCGGTCCTGGTCGCGGGCGACCAGGACCGCGCCGGTGAGATGTGCGACGCCCGCGTGGTGACCACCATGTGGCTGGCGCTCAGCACACAGCCGGACCCGATGAAGTCCCTCCGCAGCGTCCGGCTCGACGACAGCATCGAGGGCTCCGCCATCGCGCTGACCCCCACGGAACCCGTCTCCATGTCGGCCCAGCAGACCACGGTGGTCCGCGAGTTGCTCCAGCAGCCGCACTACGGCGTCGCCGCCAAGGTGAAGGCCCACTGGACGGAGCTGACGTCCGCGAAGACGTCCACGGCCCGGGTGGCCGAGCTGCTCGGAGTGCCGGCCGGAGGCAAGGGGACGGCGGCGGACAAGGAGAGCGGATCGTGCGAGGAGTAGCGGGAAGCGCGGGGGAGAGAGGGGAGGACGGCGGCGTTGCCTCGGAAGTGTGGGCATCCGCCGCGGGGGACCGGAACGATGCCGGAGCCACGCCGCGCCCCTCACCCACGGGACCCACCGGTTCCACGGGACCCACCGGCCCCGCAGGCTCTACCGGTCCCGCAGGTCCTCCGGGTTCCGCAGGCTCTACCGGTCCCGCAGGTTCTACGGGTCCCGCAGGGGCCACGGGTGCCGTGCGCGTCGCCGGGCGGTCGTCCGCGTACGTCGTGGCTCTCGTCCTGCTCCGCCCCGTGTGGCGGGGGCTGCCCCACAGGTCCCTGATGACGGGAGCCGCCCTCGGGCTGCTGCTGGCCGGCGCTCCGCGGATGCTCTCCGCTCCGGCCGACCCGTGGCTCTGCCTCAATCTGCTGCGGGCCGCCGCGCTCGCCTTCGGGCTGGGCCTGGCGTTCCTGCTGGACGATCCGGCCCGGCACACCACGGCGGCGGTGCCGACCAGGCGTCCGGTGCGGACCGGGCTGCGGCTGGGGCTCGTCGTGCCGTTCACGGCGGCGTGGTGGACGACCGCGCTGCTCCTCATACCCGGCAAGGGCCGGCCCCCGGTGGGCGCGATCACCCTGGAGGCATCCGCCTTCGTCGTCCTCGCGCTGGCCGGCGCGCTCCTCGCCGTGCGGCACTCCGAAGCCACCGAACCGGGCATCGCGGTGTCCGCCGGACTTGTGGGCGCGTCCTTCGCCGCCGCCCTGCTGCTCCCCGACCGCTGGGCGCTCTTCGTGGCCGCGTCCGACCCGGACTGGGACGACGCGCACCGGCGCTGGGCGGGCGTGCTGGTCGTGGCGGCGCTGACGGGGGTGTGTTCCCTGACCGAACCCCTGCGGCGGCGCCGGACAACCCTCCTTGCGCACCGCTGACTTCGGCTCCCGGGGCGGCGCTCGCGCGGCGGGCGGTCAGGACTCCGTTCGGTACATCAGGTCCGTCTCGTGGGTGACGAAGCCGAGACGCTCGTAGACGGTGACCGCGGCCTTGTTGTCGGCGTCGACGTAGAGCATCGCGGTGGGCATCCGCTGCGCGGCGAGGTGGCGCAGGCCGATCGTGGTCAGCGCCTTGCCGAGGCCGCCGCCCTGGGAGCCGGGGCGCACCCCGAGGACGTACACCTCGCCCAGCCCCTCCTCGGCGTGGACCTTGGTCCAGTGGAAGCCGACGAGTTCGTCGCCACGGAAGGCGAGGAAGAAGCCGGCCGGGTCGAACCACGGCTCGGCCGTCCGGTCGTCCAGATCGCGCTGGGTGAGGGAGCCCTGCTCGGGGTGGTGGGCGAAGGCCGCGGCGTTCACGGCGAGCCAGGCGGCGTCGTCCTGTCCCGGCACGAAGGTCCGGACGGTCACCCCTTCCGGCAGCTTCGGTTCGGGCAGGTCGAGGTTCTCCAACGGGCGGCGCATCTGGCGCAGTTCGCGGAAGAGGGTGAGGCCGAGGACCTGGGCCAGATGCCGGGCGGCGGAGTGCCCGCCGTGCGCCCACACCCGCAGCCGCTTCCCGGACTCGTGGAGCATGGCCGAACCGAGCGCCCGTCCGTGCCCGTGCCCGC
The DNA here is from genome assembly GCF_042737005.1 of Streptomyces sp. NPDC060027. Taxonomy (NCBI): domain Bacteria; kingdom Bacillati; phylum Actinomycetota; class Actinomycetes; order Kitasatosporales; family Streptomycetaceae; genus Streptomyces; species Streptomyces sp. NPDC060027. Next base: position 42,398 of record NZ_JBHWVI010000029.1, on the reverse strand, counting down.
GGTGCGCCGGGTGGACGACCAGCTCGGCGGCCGGGGCCTCGATCGGGTCGGTGTCCTCCAGCTGTGCGTAGCCGACCAGTTCGTCGCCGAGGGTCAGCAGCAGATGCCGGACGCCGTCACGGCTCCCGCCCTTCAGCTGGAGCCGCCCCTGCTCGGACACCGCCTGCTGCCCGTCGGTCCGGGCGGCCTCCGAGAGCAGCTGGAGCACGTCCTCGGCCTGATCCGGGGTGAGCGCGGAGTAGGTCTCGATGGAGCGGGAGAGGGCGAAGGGTGCCGCGTCGTCGCTGGTCATGGATACGAGGGTACGGCTCGGTGATGGGGGGACAAGGAGTTGGGCGGGGTGGATGTGGATCGTGGCGGAGCGGGAGAAGCCGGGGGGTGGTGACGTACTCGTCGGTCTCCGGTGAGGCGATGGCAATCAGTCCGTAACCACGAACCCCCTTTTGCGCTACGCGCGTTGATTCTAAAGTGCGTGCAAAAGCCACGGCTGTCACTCGGCCCGCACGGTTCGCACGGCACGCGTCATGTGCGGGACCGGCGGTACGCACAGCCCGCGCAACCCGCACCACCTGCCGGGCCCGTACATCACGCACCGCGTGCGGGGCCGGCAGTTCGCACAGCCCGCACCACGCGCGAGTCCCGCAGAGCAGGCGTCACCCGCGGGGCCCGACAGCCCGCACCGCACGCACCACCCGCTCGACGCACGCTCGGCTCGCGCACGTCACACCGCTCTCGCTTCTCACCGTTCTCCAGGGGGAACCAATGCCGCCCACGTTCCGGCACAGACGCACGCATCGCCTCCTCGCGGCAGCCGCCGGCCTCGCCACCGTCGGTGCGCTGGCCGCGGCGATGCCCGCGAGCGCGCACCAGGACAAGGCGACTCCGCTGCACCACCACGGCAGCGGCCGCTACCAGGACGTCCAACTGCTGTCCTTCAACGACCTGCACGGCAACCTGGAGCCGCCGACCGGTTCCTCCGGGCGGGTCACGGAGCTGGCGGCGGACGGCACGACGAAGACCATCGACGCCGGTGGTGTCGAGTACCTGGCCACGCATCTGCGCAACGCCCGCAAGGACAACAAGTACTCGATCACCGCGGCCGCCGGTGACATGGTCGGCGCCTCCCCGCTGATCTCCGGCCTCTTCCACGACGAGCCCACCATCGAGGCGCTCAACGGCCTCGACCTCGATGTCACTTCGGTCGGCAACCACGAGTTCGACGAGGGCGCCAAGGAGCTGGCCCGGCTCCAGAAGGGCGGCTGCCACCCGACGGACGGCTGTTACGGCGGCGGCAAGAAGTTCCGCGGCGCCGACTTCCCCTACCTCGCGGCGAACGTCACCGACGAGAAGACCAAGAAGCCGATCCTCAAGCCCTACTGGGTGTGGAAGAAGAACGGCGTCAAGGTCGGCTTCATCGGCGTCACGCTGGAGGGCACGCCGAACATCGTCTCCGCCGAGGGCGTCAAGGGCCTGAAGTTCGGCGACGAGGTCGAGACGATCAACAAGTACGCCAAGGAGCTCCAGCGCCAGGGCGTGAAGTCGATCGTCGCGCTGATCCACGAGGGCGGGTCGCCCGCGTCGACGGCGTACAACTACGACTGCGACAGCCCCGGCGCCGGTGACGGCATCTCCGGGCCGATCGTGGACATCGCCAAGAACGTCACGCCGGCCGTGGACGCGCTGGTCACCGGCCACACCCACCAGGCGTACGCGTGCACCATCCCCGACCCGGCGGGCAAGCCCCGCATGGTCACCTCGGCGTCCTCCTTCGGCCGGCTCTACACGGACACCACGCTGACGTACGACCGCTGGACCGGCGACATCGCCCGTACGGCGGTGAAGTCCGCGAACCACGTGGTCACCCGTGATGTCGCGAAGGCCGCCGACATGACGTCGCTCATCACCAAGTGGAAGACGCTCTCCGCGCCGGTCGCCTCGCGTCCCATCGGCTACATCGCGGGCGAGATCGGCAACACGGGGACCGAGTCCCCGATGGGCGACCTGATCGCCGACGCGCAGCTCGCGTACGCCAAGTCGGTCGACGCCGAGGCCGACCTCGCGGTGATGAACCCGGGCGGTATCCGCGCCGGGCTCACGTACGCGGCGAGCGGCGGTGAGGGCGACGGGGTGGTGACCTTCGGGGAGGCGTACACGGTCCAGCCCTTCGCCAACACCGTCAACCTGGTCGACCTCACCGGCGCCCAGGTCGTCACCGCACTCCAGCAGCAGGTCAGCGGCTCCAACGAGGCCGCCCCGAAGATCCTCCAGATCTCCAAGGGCCTCACGTACACGCTCGACCTGACCAAGACCGGCGCGGCGCGTGTCGTCGCCGACTCGGTCAAGCTCAACGGCGCGGCGATCGATCCGGCCGCCACCTACCGCGTCGCGATGAACTCCTTCCTCGCGGGCGGCGGCGACGGCTTCGCCGAGCTCGGCAAGGGCGCGAACGTCCGTGTCGGCAGCGACGACCTGGCGGCCCTGGAGACCTACCTGACGGCCAACTCCGCGGCCACCACGCCGTACCCGGTGCCGGCGGCGAACCGGATCACCGTCGTCAAGTAGCCGCTTCAGCGGGCCGGGACGCGGAAGCGGACCGTGAAGTTGATCGCATACGGGCGGTAGCGGTTGCGGGCAGGGGCGGTGCGCATGGTCGGATGAGACGATGCGTACCCCCCACCGCATAACAACGCATCCCTGTCCGAACCCGTACGAAGAACTGGGCGCCCTCGATGACGGAGGGCCGTTGGAGGATTTCTTCCACGAGGACCGGCCGCCGGACGAGCCGTCGCGAGAGCCGACGGAGGAACCGGACGACGGCTGGTCCCCGCCCAACCACCGTCGTGGCGGCAGGCGCCGCCGCAAACGCCTCGCCGGCCTTCCGTTCGCGGTGAAGGCGACCGCGTTCGCCCTGTCCCTCGCCGCGTTCCTCGCTCTCGCCGACCGCTGGGCGCTGCTGTACGCCGAACACCGGGCGGCGGACCGGGTCAAGGACCAGCTGCGTCTGACCGCCGCGCCCGAGGTCGAGATAGGGGGCTTCCCCTTCCTCACCCAGCTCGCCCGCGGCCGGCTGGACTCCGTGAAGGTGACCGTGCCCGACGTGGCCGCCGACCGGGTCTCCCTGGCGAAGGTGTCGGCCACGGCGACGGACGTACGACTCGACGGCGACGGCCCGACCAGCGTGCGCGGCGCCCGTATCCCCCGGCTGCACGGTGAGGTGCTGCTCTCCTTCGACGACCTGAACCGTGAACTGGGCGCGTCGCAGGTGACGTTCACCGGACACGGCCGCGACCGGGTGCGGGCGCGCGGCACCCTGCCCGTCGCCGGACACGATCTGTCGCTCAGGGCCGACGCGCGCATCCGGCGTGACGGCGCCCGCGGCATCTCCACCCGCATCGGCGGAATGCGCCTGGACATCGGCGACTTGGCGACCTACCGCCCCGGCGTGCGCGCCTCGGAGGGCCTCCACCTCACCCGGGCCACGGCCGCCCGGCTCGGCGAGGAGACCGCGAAGGCGCGGGCCCTCCTCTCCGTCCCGTCGATCGTCCGCAGGCTCGGCGTGCCCGACGCGGCGGTGCGCGAGGCGCTGCGCGACGACACGAAGCTCGCGTCGCTGACGGGAGCGCCCGCCTTCGTCCACCGGGCGATGCGGCTGAACCTTCTCGACGCGGCGGTGGCCCACCCGGAGCTCCTTCGGCGGCTGGGCTTCGACCCGACCCTGCTCAAGGACCTGACCCGTCTCACCCGCCCCGTTCTCGCCGACCGGCTCTCGCTGGGATTCCGGCTGCCGCGTCCGGCGGACGGGGCGGTTCGGCTGCGGGACGTACGGGTGGAGCGGGACGGGATACGGGTCGAGGTGTCGGGCGCGGACCTGCGGCTCGGGCACTGAACGGGAGCTCATGAAGTCCATCACCCCGGCAATCGCCTCGGTACCGGCCTCGACCCTGACCTGACACGTGAGACGAGCGGGCCCCTGAGATGAACGGGCCCCTGAGACGAACGAGCCCCTGAGACGAACGAGCCCCGACCCGGAGTCGGGTGGGGGCTCGTTCGTGGGAGCGGCCGCTACGGCGACGGCATCCCGGGCGGAGCCGTCGGAGCTCCCGGAAGCCGTACGACCGCGATCGTGCCGCCGCCGTCCGCGGGGCGCAGCGACACCTCGCCGCCGGACTGCTGGACGGTGCGGGCCACGATGGACAGGCCGAGGCCCGAGCCGGGGAGGGCCCGCGCGTCGGGGGAACGCCAGAAGCGGTCGAAGACGTGCGGGAGTTCGTCGGTGGGGATGCCGGGGCCGTGGTCGCGCACGGTCAGCTCGCCGTCCTTCAGCCGGACGTCGACCGTGCCGCCGCCGGGGCTGAACTTCACCGCGTTGTCGAGGATGTTCACGATCGCCCGCTCCAGCGCGGAGGGCTCCGCCCGGACGTACCAGGGCTCCAGATCGGCAGTGATCGTCAGTTCCGGTCCGCGCAGCCGGGCCCTGCGCAGGGCCGCCTCCACGGTGTCCTGGAGCGCCACGATCTCCACACGGTCGGCCGGGTGTCCCGCGTCCGAACGCGACAACGTCTGAAGGTCGCCGATCAGCGCCGCCAGCTCGGTCATCTGCGCGGTCACCGAGGCGAGCAGCGCCTTGCGGTCCGCCGGGGGGATCGGGCGGCCGATCTCCTCGCTGCGGGTGAGGAGCTCGATGTTCGTACGGAGCGAGGTGAGCGGCGTCCGCAGTTCGTGCCCGGCGTCGGCGATGAGCTGTTGCTGCACCTCGCGGGAGGTGGCGAGGGACGCGGTCATCGAGTTGAAGGAACGGGAGAGCCGGGCGATCTCGTCGTCGCTCTCCTCGTCCACGGGGATGCGGATGGTGAGGTCCTCGGTCCGGGCGACGTGCTCGACGGCGTCGGTGAGCTTGTCGACCGGGCGAAGCCCGGCGCGGGCTACGGCGAGGCCCGCCGCTCCGGCGCCGATGACTCCGATGCCGCCGACGAAGAGAAGAAGGAGCGCCAGTTCATTGAGGGTGGACTGAGTGCCCTTGAGAGGGAAGGCGATGAGGAGGGCATGGTCCTCGGCCAAGGACGGGCCGCCGGTACTGCCGGGGACGTTGTCCAGGACGAGAGGCATGGTCATCACCCGTACGGCGTTGCCCTTGCTGTCGGTCCCGTTCCGGAACGTCGCCTCTCCGAGCTTCGGGTTCTTGGCCAGGTCCTTGTCGCTGCCGGTGACCTTCACCAGGCCCGCGGAAGCGCTGAAGGCGCAGGCGCTGCCGTCTGCCTTGACCACCTGTGTGTAGTACTCGGTGTGTCCGCGGAAGCCGCCGCTGCCTGTCGGCTCCTCACCGCAGCTGTCCAGGGCGCTCTGGACCGCCACGTAGGGGACCGGAGACCTCTGCGACTTGAGATCGTTGTTGATCTCGTCGTACAGCTTGCCCTGGACGATGAACCAGCACGTCACCGAAACCGCCGCCACCGCGAACGCCACCGCCGCTGCCACCAGCAGGGCGAGCCGGGATCGCAGGGGCAGTGATCTGAACCTGCGCATCACTCCGCGCCACCGGACCGCAACACGTACCCCACACCCCGCACCGTGTGGACCAGGCGCGGCTCGCCGCCCGCCTCCGTCTTGCGGCGCAGGTACATGACGTACACGTCGAGCGAGTTCGACGACGGCTCGAAGTCGAAGCCCCAGACGGCCTTCAGGATCTGCTCGCGGGTGAGGACCTGGCGCGGGTGGGCCAGGAACATCTCCAGCAGCGTGAACTCGGTGCGGGTGAGCTCCACCGGGCGCCCCGCACGGGTGACCTCGCGCGTCGACAGGTCCATGCGCAGGTCGCCGAAGGTCAGCGCGTCGTCCTCGACGACGGCGCCCGCCGACGCCGCGTACGAGCTGCGCCGCAGCAACGCCCGGATGCGGGCGAAGAGTTCGTCGAGCTCGAAGGGCTTGACGAGATAGTCGTCCGCCCCGGCGTCCAGCCCCGTGACCCGGTCACCGACCGTGTCACGGGCCGTCAGCATGAGGATGGGCGTGGTCGTGCCCGCGCCGCGCATCCGGCGGGCCGCCGTGAGACCGTCCATGCGGGGCATCTGGATGTCGAGGACGACCAGGTCGGGCTGGTAGGCCGTCGCCTTCTCCAGGGCGTCCGCGCCGTCGACCGCGACCTCGGTGTCGTACCCCTCGAAGGCGAGGCTGCGCTTGAGTGCGTCGCGCACGGCCGGCTCGTCGTCGACGATCAGGATGCGCTGGGTGTCACGGTCGCCTTCGGCGGAGCTCATGGGTGTGGGTTCCTCGAGTGGGATGGGTCGTGATCGGGTGCTTTCAGCCTCGCACGTTGCTGGCTGTCCCGGAATGGATCAGCTTCGTACGGTACGGCGGTGGGCGGAGGCCCGGTGCGCGGCGGGCCGGGAGACGGCGGGGACCAGTTCCGGGGCCCGCCGCGCGGGCGCGTGCAGCTCGCGGGCGACCGTGAGGGCGAGGCGGAGTCCGGCCGGGTCGCCGTCGCTGTCCGAGGCGGTGTGCGCGACGTGCTGGATCATCATGGCGACCTCCGGGGTCAGCTGTCGGAACCGCCGGCCCGCAGCGCGGCCAGGTCGGACTTGACGGTGTTGATCGGGATGGCGAAGCCGAGGCCGACGCTGCCCGCGCTCGACGAGGACGACGAGGAGTCCGAAGCGGCCGAGTACATCGCGGAGTTGATGCCGACGATGTTGCCGTTCATGTCGATCAGGGCGCCGCCGGAGTTGCCCGGGTTGAGCGAGGCGTCGGTCTGCAGGGCCTTGTACGTCGTCGTGGAGGAGCCGGTGTCGCCGTTGAACTCCCGGCCGCCGAACTCGAACGGCCACTGGCCGCTGCCGCCATCCTGCTGTTGCTGCCGGCCCTGGCTCTCGTCGGTGGAGACGGTCACGTCACGGTCGAGCGCGGAGACGATGCCGCTGGTGACGGTGCCGGTCAGGCCCTCGGGGGAGCCGATCGCGACGACCTGGTCACCGACCTGGACGCCGTCGGAGTCGCCGAGCGTCGCGGTCTTCAAACCGGACGGCGCGCTCTCCAGCTTGATCAGCGCGAGGTCCTTCTTGCTGTCGGTGCCGACGACCTTCGCCGTGTACGACTTTCCGTTGTTCAGCTGCACCTTGATCTCGGAGGCGCCCGAGATGACGTGGTTGTTGGTGATGATCTCGCCGCCGGTCGTGATGATCACGCCCGAACCGGTGGACGAGCCCGCGTTCGAGGTCGCGCTGATCTCGACGATGCTCGGGCTGACCGCCTTCGCGACGCCGGAGACCGTGCCCTTCTGGCTGGTCGGCACCACGCTGGTGCTGGTGCTGCTGGAGGCGACGGTGTCGTTGCCGGTCAGCTCCTGGAAGCCGTACGCGGTGCCGCCGCCGATCGCCGCCGCGACGATCGCGACGGCGGCGAGCAGGGCGAACGGGCCCTTGGTGCGCCGCTTGGCGGGGGCGGGGGGCTCCTGCCCGCCGGGGACCGAGGCGAACACCGCGGTGGAGCCGGCGGCGTCGGGCTCGGGGTAACCGGCGTACGGGCCGGCGCCGTGGCCGCCGTTCCCGCCGCCGGCGTGACCGGAGCTCGGCCACACGGTGGTGCCCGGCTCGACGTGGACCGGCGTGACCGGGTCGTACGCCGGCGGGGGAGGCCACTCGGGGTTCACGGGGGTGGAGGGGTGCGACTGCTGCTGGGGGTACGCGGACCCGTGGTCGTCGCCCTGGGGGTACTCGCCGCTGCGGCGGAAGCTCTCGGTCATGAAAAAAGACTGTCCCCCGATCATGAGAGCTCCCTGAGTGGTCCCTGAGAAGCCCGACAGAACCTCGTATGCCCGATATAAAGGCGCTTCCTGTGAGCTCCCGGTGGTGCCCACGGCCCGCTCCGGTGGTGCCCACGCGCCGCTTCCCCGTGGTGCCCACGCCCCGCTCCCGGCGTGCTCGCGGCCCCTCACTGCGGGTTCCGGACGGGCTCGGCGAACAGGGGGTTGCGGCCGGGTGATGTCACGGAAGGCCGGGGGCGAGCACTTGCCCGGCGAGACGACGAGCTCCTCCGCGCCGTGGATGGTCCAGCTCTCCGCCGGAGATCCCCGCGTCCCGTCAGGGGCGCGGGGATCTCCGCTTGCGTATGCGTGGGGGGTGCTGCGTCGGTGCGTGTGGCCTCGTCGGCCCGCGGGGTCTACGCGCAGCCGCAGGACTGGCGTACCACCAGCCGCGAGGGGAACAGCTTCAGCCGCTCACGCCGGGAGCCGGCCACCCGCAGCCCGTCGTCCAGGACGAGGTCCACGGCCGCGCGGGCCATCGCGGAGCGGTCCGATGCGATCGTTGTCAGAGGGGGGTCCGTGAGGGCCGCTTCCTTGACGTCGTCGAACCCGGCGACGGCCAGCTGCCCCGGCACGTCGATGCGCAGCTCGCGCGCGGCGCGCAGGACACCGATCGCCTGGTCGTCCGTGGAGCAGAAGATGGCCGGCGGCCGGTGCGGCCCGGCGAGCAGTTCCAGGCCGACCTTGTAGGCGTCGTACCGGTTGTACGGGGCCTCGAAGAGGCGTCCCTCGGTCGGCTTGCCGGCCTCCTGCATGGCGCGCCGCCAGCCCTCGACGTGGTCGGAGACGGGGTCGCCGACGGCGGGCGTCTCGGCCGTACCGCCGAGACAGGCCACGTACGCGTACCCGTGCTCCAGAAGGTGCCGGGTGGCGAGCTGGGCGCCCCCTATGTCGTCGGTGACGACGGCGACGTCGTCGATCGCCTCGGGGCGCTCGTGGAGGAGCACCACGCGGGCGTCCCACGCGTCGATCTCGGCGGCCGCGTGGTCGTTCAGCGCGTGGCTGACGAGGATCAGTCCGGAGACCCGCATGCCGAGGAAGGCGCGCAGATAGTGGACCTCGCGCTCGGCGATGTAGTCGGAGTTGCCGACCAGGACCATTTTCCCGCGCTCGGCGGCGGCCTGTTCGACGGCGTGCGCCATCTCCCCGAAGAAGGGCTGGCGCGCGTCCGGCACGATCAGTCCTATGAGCTCCGTCTTCCGCGAGGCCATGGCCTGGGCGACCCGGTCGGGCCGGTACCCCAGCTCCTTGATCGCGGCGAGAACGCGCTCGCGCGTGGCCGGGGCGACCGGCCGGGGTCCGTTGTTGATGACATAGCTGACGACGGCGGTGGACGTACCCGCCAGTCGCGCTACATCATCCCTAGTCACCTTGGCCACGCGCGGAGTCTACGCGGATGGACCTACCTCTGGGCAGGGCGTACGGAGGCTTCCTGCGGCTCCGCCGGGGCCTGTGCCGGGGCGGAGGCGTCCAGGTGCGCCGTCTCGTCCACATCATCCGGCTTTGGCTGGGCCGCCTTGGCCTTCGCCTCGTCCGCGGCGCGGTCCACTTTCTCGGGGGTAACGAATCGATAACCGACGTTCCGGACGGTCCCGATCAGCGACTCGTGCTCGGGCCCGAGCTTCGCGCGCAGCCGTCGTACGTGGACGTCGACCGTCCGCGTACCGCCGAAGTAGTCGTAGCCCCAGACCTCCTGCAGCAGCTGGGCGCGGGTGAAGACGCGGCCCGGGTGCTGCGCGAGGTACTTCAGGAGCTCGAACTCCTTGAAGGTCAGGTCGAGGACCCGGCCCTTGAGCTTGGCGCTGTACGTCGCCTCGTCCACGGAGAGGTCGCCGTTGCGGATCTCCATCGGGGAGTCGTCGTTGACGATCTGCTGGCGGCCCATCGCGAGCCGCAGGCGCGCCTCGACCTCGGCCGGACCGGCGGTGTCGAGAAGTACGTCGTCGATGCCCCAGTCGGCGGTGACGGCCGCGAGGCCGCCCTCCGTCACGACGAGGATGAGCGGACAGCCGGGGCCCGTGGAACGCAGCAGCTGGCACAGGCTGCGGACCTGCGGGAGATCACGTCGTCCGTCGATCAGGATGACGTCGGCACCGGGGGTGTCGACGAGAGCTGGGCCTTCCGCCGGAGCCACGCGCACGTTGTGCAGCAGCAGGCCGAGAGCGGGAAGCACCTCCGTCGACGGCTGAAGGGCATTGGTCAGGAGCAAGAGAGAACTCATCGCGCCTCACCCACTTGGGTCGTACTGCCTACGTGCACGGTTCGCTCGCCCATAACGTCTGGTTCCTCCTCGGTCCCTGCGAGGACGTTTGCGGCACTGCTCTGTACGTGCGGTTCCCGCGCCCCTGGGATCCGCTGCACGTCCGGAACCCCGTACACCTGCGGTTTCCCGCTTCGTATACAACGCTTCCGAAAGCACAAAAGGACCCGGGGGCTACTCTGCCCGAGTCCTCATGCCCAGCAGAATAGCCCACATGAGCTCAGGTCCGGCAGGTCAAGTGACGCGATCTTTCAATAGTCCACGCCTTGAGACAGCGTCGCGCGTCCCTTCGCGGAGGTTTCTGCGCACGGTCGACGGGGTGACGATCGATGCCGCCTACGACCCCGGAACGGGGCCGTCAGGTGACCTCGCGTTCATCGTCGCGCACGGATTCACCGGCGATCTGGACCGCCCGCACGTGCGCCGCGCGGCCGGCGTCCTGGGCCGCCGTGCGGCGGTGGTCACCTTTTCCTTCCGTGGTCACGGCGGATCGGGCGGCCGTTCCACGGTCGGCGACCGCGAGATCCACGATCTGGCGGCGGCGGTCGCCTGGGCGCGTGAACTCGGGCACACCCGGATCGTGACGGTCGGCTTCTCGATGGGCGGCTCGGTGGTGCTGCGGCACGCGGCGCTGTACGGGGGGAAGGGCCCGGAGCCCGGTCGTGAGCCGGTGCCCGGCCGGGAGCACGAGGGGCGCACGGAGGCGCGAACGGACGCGGTGGTTTCGGTCAGCGCACCGGCCCGCTGGTACTACCGGGGCACGGCCCCTATGCGGCGGGTGCACTGGCTGGTAACCCGCCCGGAGGGCCGGGTCGTGGGCCGTCTCGGCCTCGGAATCCGTATCCACCACCGCGACTGGGACCCGGTGCCGGAGTCCCCGGTCGAGTGCGTTCCGCACATCGCGCCGACCCCGCTCCTCATCGTCCACGGCGACCGGGACGGCTACTTCCCCGTGGACCACCCGCGGATGCTGGCCGAGGCCTCCGGCGGCCACGCCGACCTGTGGCTGGAGCACGGCATGGGGCACGCCGAGAACGCTGCCGCGGACGACCTGCTCGCCCGTATCGGTGACTGGGCTCTCGCACACGCGGGCTAGCCTGACGGGGTTCACGCGGACACGCGCGCGGACGACACAGACACCGGATCGCTGATTGAGGGACGAGATGGCAAAGGGCACGGTGCGTTACTGGGCCGCCGCCAAGGCCGCGGCAGGCGTCGCCGAGGAGCCGTACGAGGCGGGCACGCTCGCCGAGGCACTCGACGCTGCCCGCGAACGACACCCCGGCGAACTCGTCCGCGTCCTGCGGCGATGCTCGTTCCTCATCGACGGTGATCCCGTGGGTACCCGAGGGCATGAGACGGTACGGCTGGCCGAGGGCGGCACGGTCGAGGTGCTCCCGCCGTTCGCAGGAGGGTGAGCGAGACGATGAGCAACCAGCCGTACGAGGGTCAGTACGAGGGGTACGACCCGTATCAGCCGCCGCAGCAACAGCAGCCGCAGTCCCGGCAGCAGCCGCCGCAGCAACAGCAGCCGCAGTCCCGGCAGCAGCCGCCGCAGCAACAGCAGCCGCAGTCCCGGCAGCAACAGCCCCAGCAGCAGCCCGAGTGGCAGCAGCACACCCAGCAGTGGGAGGGGCAGACCTGGGAGACGCAGGCGCAGACTCCGGTCTCCGCGGCGGACACCGCGTATTTCCCCCCGCAGGGCTACCAGCCCTACGGCGAGCCCCAGGGGTACGGCGGCGCCGCGGCAGACCCCCTGCCGCCCGCGGCCCCGGCGCAGCCCTGGACCCCGGAGCACGCGCAGGCCGCCCACGAGGCACCCGGCACCGCCGGTGCCGACCCCTCCCGCCCCGGCGGGACGCTCCGCGAGAGCCCGAGCGAGGCCGGCGGTGGGTACGGTCCCGCGACCGTCACGGGCAACGCCCGGATCACCGACGCCCAGCGCGCCCGCGCCGAGGGACGGTCGCCGATCATCGAGCCCGGGATGCAGCCGGCCGCGCTGACGGCGGTGCTCGCGCTGCTGCTCTCCGGGGCGGCGGCGATCGGGGAGTACGCGCTCGTCGTCCCGCTCGTCCTGCTCCAGGCCGTCACCGCGGCGGGATGGTTCCGGCTGAACGGGATGTGGCCCGCCCGGCAGGGCATCGCGCTGGCGTTCGCCGGTGCGCTGACCGCGGACGTCGCGCTGCTCGTCGCGGGCCGGGAGAACGCGCCGGCCGCGATCCTCGGCACCCTCGGTGTGTGGGTGCTGCTGACCCTCGTGCTGCAACTGCGCAGCCACGCCGACCCGGACACCCGGATGTACGGCCTGATGGCGACCGTCGTCTCCGCGGCGCTGTCGATCATCGCGACCGGGCATCTGGCGGCCGAGCCGGACGCCGTGACGGTGGGCGCCGCCGCGGTCGCCGCGGCGATCCTGGCCCGCGCGCTGCCGCTGCCCACGGTCGCCTCCGTGGTCGTCGCGCTGCTGGCCGCCGCGGGCGCCGGCATCGCGGTCGGCGGGATGACGGACCTGGGCACGCAGGGCGCCTTCCTGGGCCTCGGCGCGGGTGCCTGTGCGCTGATCGGGCACCGGGTGGCGAGCTACGACTACCCGTCCCGGTTCGTCCACTTCACCGCGGGTGTGGCGCTGCCGCTGGCCGCCGCCGCTCCGGCGGTGTACCTGCTGGGCCGCGCGCTGGGCTGATCGGCCGTTGCGGCCGTCCGGATCCGGTCATCAGGCCGCGCCGAATCGTCACAGCTGATCGACAAGCACTCCGAAGGGCCCCCGTCGCGGGGGCCCTTCGGGGTTAGGCTCACGCTCGGCGGCCACTCGGCTGTCCGGACGGGGCCGTCAAAGGTGGGGGAACACCGAGCATGCGCGCACTGCGAATAACCCTGATTCTCTTCGTCATCCTCGGCGGTCTGTTCGTGCTCGCCGACCGGGTGGCGGTCGGGTTCGCGGAGGACGAGGCGGCGGACCGGATCAGGAGCACCGAGGGCCTCGCGAACACCCCCGACGTGTCCATCGGGGGCTTCCCCTTCCTCACCCAGGTCGTCGGCGGCGAGCTCGACGACGTGACGATCGGCATCAAGAACTACGAGGCGTCGACGGGCGGCACGGACTCCGCCGGCGGCACGATCCGCATCGACGACCTCAACGCCGAGATGCACGGCGTCGCCTTCAGCGGCGACTACAGCTCCGCCACCGCCAACAGCGCCACGGGCACCGCGTCGATCACGTACGCCGAGCTGCTCAAGGCCGCGAAGTCCGAGCCCGTGGACGTCGGGTTCGGCATCAAGACCCAGGTCACCGGCCTCTCCTACGGCGGTGACGGCAAGGTCAAGGTCGCCGTCGCGGTGACGATCCCCGGCGCCAAGTCGTCCCGGACGCTCTCGGTGCTCAGCTCCGTCGCGGTCTCCGGCGACACGGTGAAGGTGCACGCCGACTCCCTGCCCAAGCTGGGCGTCCAGCTCGCCGAGGGCAAGATCCGCTCGATCACCGACTTCCAGCAGAAGATCGATGAACTGCCCGGCGGCATCAAGCTCGACAAGGTCGAGGCGGCCTCGGGCGGCGTCGAGATCTCGGTGAAGGGTTCGGACGTCCGGCTGGTCGGGTAGAAGGCCCTACCGGACCGGCCGGGCGGCAGGCTCCACCGGGCCGGCCCCGGTCGTCGGGCCTGCCGGACTTCCCTGGCAGCCGGCCCTGCCGGGGCCGATCCGGCAGCCGGCCCGGCCCCACCGGGCGGCTCCGGTGGAAGCCTCCTCGGAGGGCGGCTGTCCGAAAGGCGAGACGGTGCCGTCCGTACCGCAGATGCGCTGTTGATGTGGCGACCGATACGGGCCCCCGGAACCCGTGCGGGCCGGGCCCCGACGGCGTACTCGTACCACTATGCGGACGATCGCGTCTCAATATACGACACACCGGTGACATGCCCGCCTGTCCGTCCCTACGATCGGACCCATGAAGCGACAGGCGGATCTCACGAAGCGGCGGGCAGTAGACCTGTGCCGCGTCGCCGCCATGCTCTGTCGCACCTTCTGAGCGGAAGCTTCCCGTCTTCCGCGAGCCGGGCCCTTGGACCTCTCTCGTCAGGGCCACGATTGCGCCGCGCAGCCCTCACCGGCCCGCATGACCGCGCACCCTCTCCATCGCACCACCCCGCCGCAACTGCCCCGGAGGAGAACGAGCATGAGCCGCAGCGACGTCCTGGTAGACGCCGAGTGGGTCCAGGATCACCTGGACGACCCGAACGTGGCCGTCGTCGAGGTCGACGAGGACACGTCGGCGTACGAGAAGAACCACATCAAGAACGCCATCCGGATCGACTGGACCAAGGACCTCCAGGACCCGGTCCGCCGTGACTTCATCGACCAGGAGGGCTTCGAGAAGCTCCTCTCGTCGAAGGGCATCAGCAACGACACGCTGGTCGTCCTCTACGGCGGCAACAACAACTGGTTCGCGTCCTACGCCTACTGGTACTTCAAGCTCTACGGCCACGAGAACGTGAAGCTGCTCGACGGCGGCCGCAAGAAGTGGGAGCTCGACTCCCGCGACCTGGTCGACGGCTCGCAGATCCCCGAGCGCGCCGCCACCGCCTACAAGGCCAAGGCCCAGAACACCTCGATCCGCGCCTTCCGTGACGACGTCGTCGCCGCGATCGGTTCGCAGAACCTGGTCGACGTCCGTTCGCCCGACGAGTTCAGCGGCAAGCTGCTCGCCCCGGCGCACCTGCCGCAGGAGCAGTCGCAGCGTCCGGGCCACGTCCCGAGCGCCCGCAACATCCCGTGGTCGAAGAACGCCAACGACGACGGCACCTTCAAGTCGGACGACGAGCTCAAGGAGCTCTACGCCGCCGAGCAGGTCGACCTCGCCAAGGACACGATCGCGTACTGCCGCATCGGTGAGCGTTCCGCGCTCACCTGGTTCGTGCTGCACGAGCTCCTCGGTGTGCAGAACGTCAAGAACTACGACGGCTCCTGGACCGAGTACGGCTCCCTCGTCGGCGTGCCGATCGAGCTCGGCGCCAACAAGTAACCCTCAAGGCCTGAAGGACGGAATCGAAATATGTGTGGAGCGAAGGCCGGCGGCCCCGACGCC
The DNA here is from genome assembly GCF_042737005.1 of Streptomyces sp. NPDC060027. Classification (NCBI taxonomy): domain Bacteria; kingdom Bacillati; phylum Actinomycetota; class Actinomycetes; order Kitasatosporales; family Streptomycetaceae; genus Streptomyces; species Streptomyces sp. NPDC060027. The sequence continues at coordinate 27,266 of NZ_JBHWVI010000029.1, read as the reverse complement.
TCGACGATCAAGCCCGGTGAGACCACGATCCAGGGTCAGGTGACCCGTGACGGCGAGCCGGTGACGGGCTACGTCCGTCTGCTGGACTCGACCGGCGAGTTCACCGCGGAGGTCCCCACCTCCGCGACGGGCCAGTTCCGCTTCTACGCGGCAGAGGGCACGTGGACCGTGCGGGCCCTGGTCCCGGGTGGCACCGCCGACCGCACGGTCGTCGCCCAGACGGGCGGCCTCGCCGAGGTCGCGATCGCCGTCTGAACGGCAGACCGCCGTCCGTGACGGCAGTCGACTGAACGGCCGAAGGGCCGCACCCCCGGGGGTTGGACGCTTACCGGATCGGGGTGCGGCCCTTCGGCTCGTCCTGGCCTCGCCCGCCCGCGCTCCTCAGGGGTCCGCCGACGCTGCGCCGGACGGGTTGTCCGGGCCTACGCTGGTGGTATGTACGCGCGCAGGCGTCACCTGTACTTCGCCATGATGGGGACGTGCATCGGGCTGTTCGTCCTCGCCTGGAGCGTCGTACGGCTGTGGTCGGTTCCCGTGGCCGTCGGAATGTGCGTGGTGGCCATGGTGATCCCGCCGGTGGCCGCGATGATGGCCAACCGGCGGGGACCCGAGGACAGATGGTGGGACGACCCGTCCGGCGACGCCAAGTCCGACGAGTGGTGGGACGAGCTGGACGGCAAGAAACGGCGGCAGCAGTGAGCCAGCGACAGCAGTGAACCGTCGGCGGCAGTGATCCGGCGGCAGCGGTGAAACGGCGGCAGCGGTAGGAGCGGAAAAGCGTCTATGTCGCGTACGAGGTTGTCCACGGTGGTGCTCGACGCGCCAGACGCCCATGAACTGGCCGACTTCTACCGGCGGCTGCTCGGCTACGAGGTGCGCGCCGAGGAGCCCGACTGGGTGCTCATCGGCCCGCCGTTCGCCGGGATCGCGCTCGCCTTCGAGACCGAGCCGCACTACACACCGCCGGTCTGGCCCGCGGGCCCCGGCGACCAGCGGATGATGCTCCACCTCGACATCGAGGTCGACGATCTGGCCGAGGAGACCGCTCACGCCGTCGGCCAGGGCGCCCGGCTCGCCGACCACCAGCCCCAGGAGGACGTACGGGTGCTCTTCGACCCGGCGGGCCACCCCTTCTGCCTCTGGGTGGACACGCGCGGGCGGCGGGGACGAGGCCAGTAGAGGCGCGGACGCCGCGAGCAGGGGCGCGGAGCCGTGAGCGGAGGCGAGCCGTGAGCAGGGGCGGGCCGTGAGCAGCGGCGGGCGCCGTCAGTAGACGAGCGCCTGCGTCCCGTCCGCCATCGCCTCCTGCACGAACACCTGCGCACCCGCGATCCGTACGCCCTCCAGGACGTCCTTCTCCGTGATGTCGCGCCGGGCCGCGCACTGGGTGCACAGGGTGATGCGTCCGGCCGCCAGGATCGAGTCGATCAGATCGGGCAGCGGCGCCGCGTGCGGCAGCTCGAACTCCGCGGCGCGGCCCGGCAGCGCGAACCACGCGGACTCGCCGGTCAGCCAGAGGGAGACCTCGATGCCACTGGCCACGGCCACCGCCGCGACGGTGAACGCCTGTGAGCAGCGCTCCGGGGCATCGGCCCCCGCCGTCACCTTGATCACGAGCTTGTTCGCCATGGCCGCCATGGTATTCCGATTCGTGATCATCGCCAGGGCAACCCCATGCGCGGGCCATGGGTCTCCTGTGCGCGCGGATACGGAGTCCGTGCTTCACGTTCGTGGGGGGACGTCTTGGTAGTACCCGAAGGACCCGAAACACCGGAAAGACGGAGCGTGCCCGAGGGTGCGCCGATTGTCGACCCCGGTACGACACCTCGTGAGCCGGCGCGGCCCGCGTCGGCCGAGGAATCTTCCGCCCCGGCGCCTGCCCCGGCGCCTGCCCCGGCGCCGGGCACGGCGCCGGGCACGGCATCCGCGGAGACCGTGCCGCCCGTGAAGCCGGAGGAAGCGTCCGCACCGCGGCCACGCCGGCGCGGCCGTACCGCCCTGCTCGTAGCCACCGCCGCGGTGCTCGGTCTCGTCGCCGGCACCTGCACCGGATTCCTCGTCCAGGCCGACCGCGAGCCCACCAAGCTTCCCCCGCTGTCGCAGCCGGTGGTGGCCCAGGCCAAGGGCGCGGGCCCCGAGCCGCTGTCCGCCGCCCAGGACCACCGGGTGAAGACGAACGGCGACCTGCGCAAGCTGCTGCTCCCGCGGCCGAAGGGTGCCCGGGAGGCCGACTGGATCGGCCACGACGGCTGGATGGACATCGGCGAGTACTCGGAGACGTTCAAGAAGCCCGCCGGCGCCTACAGCGAGCTGGTCGGCGACGAGTTCCGTCGCGCGGCCGTCGCGGCCTGGAGCGTGGGTCACACGTACACCGTCGAGGTCCGCCTCGTGCAGTACCGCCAGGAGGAGGGTCTCGCCGCCGCCGACTCGGCCGGGGACGGCCACTACTGGGCGAACGAGGAGGAGAGGACGCGCAGTTGGACCGTCCCCGGCACCGGGGACGGTATGGCGTACGTCCACGACAAGCCCGCCACGAAGCCCGGCTACCTGCCGGTCTACGAGGCCGAGGCGCACGCCTGGCGCGGTGACATCGACATGGAGATCTGGGTCTACGACACCAAGCCGATTTCCAAGGCCAGGATCATGGACCTCGCCAAGCGGCAGATGGAGCGGCTGTGAACGAGCAATCCGAGAACCCACGGGACGACGTCGAGTCCGCCCCGGCGCCGATCACCCCGGACCCGGCTCCCGCCGAGGCGTCCGCCCCGGACCCGGCTCTCCCCGAGTCGGGGGCCTCCGAAGAGATCACCTCCGGACCCACTCCCCGTAAGAAGCCCATTCGTCGTGGCCGTATCGCCGCCGTGGCCGGTGCCGTGCTGCTGGTCGGGGCCGTCGTCGCGGGCAGTGCCTACACCGTGGTGACCGTCCAGGACGCCGACCGTGACGCGGGCGCGCCCGTCTGGAAGCTTCCCAGGGGTGAGAAGCACGAGGTCAAGGAGTCGAAGGGCGCCTCGTCGCTGGCCGCCGTGCTCGTGCCGTACGACGACAGCTGGAGCCGTGGTCCGGACATCGCCGAGTTCGGTTCCGACGCCGCGCTCAGCGGGGGCGAGGCCACCGCTTTGCGCAAGGAGTCGATCCGCGACCTGCCCCGTTCCCAGCGGCGGCAGATCGAGAAGCAGATCGACAAGCAGCACACCAAGGGCATGGCGATGCGCAGCTACCTGAGCACGTCGAACGCGAGCGACTCCACGCTCTACGCCGACACTGCCTTCACGGTGAGCATCGAGCTGGTCCAGATGGAGGACAAAGCGGCGATCCGGAACAGGTCCGAGTTCCAAAACGAGTTCCTGAACGCTTTCAAGATCTTCCGTGCCGGTCCGAAGATCGAAGGCCACAAGAACGCCAAGTGCTTCCTTCCGCCCAAGGACAAGAAGGAGAAGCTCGACATGATGATCTGCTCGGGCTACCAGGGCGACGTGCTGGTCAGCGCGACCGCCTACGCGGCCAAGCCGTTGAACGCCAAGGGGGTCGCGCAACTCTTCCGCGAGCAGCTCGACCGCATCGAGGAGCCGGGGGAGGCGGTATGACCGAGCAGACGACACCGGTCGAGGAGACGGCATCGGTGCCGGCCCAGGACCCGACGCCGGTCCAGGAGACGGCGCCTGTCCAGGAGACGGCACCGGCCGAGCGCGTCGAGCCGCCGGCCGAGCCGCGGAGCGCCGGGGTGGAGGCCGTGCTGCCGCCGATGCCCGAGGTGTCGCCGTCGGCCGTAGGGCCGCAGGCCGCCCCGGCCAAGGTCGGGAAGAACCGCCGGGTCCTGCGCGCGGTGCTGCGCTGGACCGCCGCCACCGTGGTCTTCGCGGCGGTCGGCTCGTCCGTCGCGTACGGCATCACCCGTATGGAGCGGACCGACGTACCCGGCCTCGCGACGCGGGACGACGGGCGCTGGGACTACCCGACGATCACGAAGCCGCCGCTGCCGTCCGGCAGTCCGGGCCCGTACGCCGAGTCCAACAAGGCCGGCGTCCACTCCGCCGACCTGCGCAAGCTCCTGCTTCCGGCTCCGGAGGGTGCCGAACCCGACGCCGCGCTGCGGGGCGAGGACGGCTGGCTGCCCCGGAAGACCTTCCTGGCGCAGTTCGCCGCGAAGTCGGACCGGGACACCGTGGGCCATTGCCTGACCGACAACGCCGTGCGGCACATCGCCGCGCGCGGCTGGACCACCGCCGACGGCACGCACACCCGGATCTACCTGCTCCAGTTCAACACCGCCGCCGTCGCGGAGGACCTGCTCGCCAGCAAGCTGGTGAGCTACGAATCCGTGCAGTACGCGGTGAGCGGCGCCGTCGCGACCGAGCGGGACGAGGAGTTCCCGGAGCGGGCCCAGGTCGACGACATCACCCGGCACGCGTACACGGAGAGCAAGCCGTACGGCGCCGAACAGGTCCGCGAGGCCTACCTGTCGGCCGGCGACACCATCGCGCTGGTCGTGCAGTCCCGCAAGGGTCTCGCGAAGGCGCTCCCCTTCCAGCAGACGGTGGTCCTGCAGAGCCAGCTCCTCGGCTGAGGCCGGACGCCCCGACAGGGTGTACCTGAAAGAGAGTGCCGGGCCCCAGCCGCGTAAGCTGGGGCCCGGCTTTGTGTACCTCCCCAGTCTCGGCTGCGCCCGGGCGGGGACCCCGTTCCGCTCACCGAGGAGCACCCCGTGGAGATCTTCTTCGAAACCCTGCTGGTCCTGGTCTGCGTCGGCGTGCTCGCCTTCGCCGGACTGGCCGTGAAGAAGCTGTACCAGGGCCAGCGCTGACCCCCATCAAGGAACTGCTCAGCTCATGATCGAAATCCCGTCGGACCTCCACAAGGACCTGGTCCCCCTTGTCTTCCTGCTCGGCGACTGGGCCGGAGTCGGTGTCCACGACTTCCCCGGCTCCGAGAAGTGCAACTTCGGGCAGGAGGTCAGCTTCACCCATGACGGGCGGGACTTCCTGGAGTACCGCTCGCACAGCTGGGTGCTCGACGCGGACGGCGAGAAGGTCCGGCCGCTGGAGTCGGAGGCCGGTTTCTGGCGCATCGACTCCGACCGCAAGGTCGAGGTCGTGATGACCCGCGACGACGGCGTCGTCGAGATCTGGTACGGCGAGCTGGCCGACAAGAAGCCGCAGATCGACCTGGTCACCGACGCCGTGGCCCGGACGGCCGCGGCCGGTCCCTACAGCGGCGGCAAGCGCCTCTACGGCTATGTGAACAGCGACCTCATGTGGGTCGGCGAGAAGCAGACCCCCGAGGTCGAGCTGCGCCCCTACATGTCCGGACACCTGAAGAAGGTCGTCACCCCGGAAGACGTCGAGCGCTGGGCCAAGGCCCTGCCCGACGACATGCCGGACGACGGGATCGCCTTCTTCAAGTAGGCCGCCGTGTAGTTCATCAGGTCGGCAAGGACGGGAATGGTCCTAGACTTCCAGTGTGGTGAGCACCGACTGGAAGAGCGACCTCAGGCAGCGCGGCTACCGGCTGACGCCGCAGCGCCAGCTTGTCCTCGAAGCAGTGGACACCCTGGAGCACGCGACCCCCGACGACATCCTCGTGGAAGTGAGGAAGACGGCGTCGGGGGTCAACATTTCCACCGTGTACCGGACCCTGGAGCTCCTGGAGGAGCTCGGGCTGGTCAGCCATGCCCATCTGGGGCACGGCGCGCCGACCTACCACCTGGCCGACCGGCACCACCACATCCACCTAGTCTGCCGCGACTGCACGAACGTCATCGAGGCCGACGTCTCGGTCGCCGCCGAGTTCACCGCGAAGCTCCGGGACACCTTCGGCTTCGAGACGGACATGAAGCACTTCGCCATCTTCGGCCGCTGCAAGGACTGCGCGGCCCGGAAGAAGTGATCGTGAAGAGGCGATCGTGAAGGCGCGATCGTGGAGAAACGGTCGGATCGGGTCGGATCGGGTGATCATGTGTTCGTCGTCCCAGAAATAAAATCGGCGACCCCGCGGTCGTAGTGTGTATGTCCATGAAGAGCTCCCTCCTGTCCCTGCCCGGCGCCGTTCCCGCCGAGGGCGTGGACGAAGGCGTCGCCGCCCACTACGGCGACCTGTTCCGTGAGCAGCGCGCCCTTGCCGACGGCATCGGCTTCGTGGACCTCTCGCACCGCGGAGTCGTCACCGTCACCGGCGACGACCGGCTGGTCTGGCTGCACCTGCTGCTCACCCAGCACGTCACCGACCTCCCGGCGGGCCGCGCCACCGAGGCACTGATCCTCTCCGCGAACGGCCACATCGAGCACGCGCTGTACCTCGTGGACGACGGCACGACGGTGTGGATGCACACGGAACCCGACACCCAGGAGGCGCTGATCGCCTACCTGGAGTCGATGAAGTTCTTCTACCGCGTCGAAGTCGCCGACCGCACCGCCGACTTCGCGGTCGTCGAGCTCCCGGCCGGTTCGATCGCCGAGGTCCCCGAGGGCGTCGTCGTCCGCGAGACGCCGTACGGCCGTGATCTCTTCCTCCCGCGCGCGGACCTGGACGCGTACGCCGCCAAGGCCGGCCCCGCGGCCGGACTTCTCGCCCACGAGGCCCTGCGCGTCGAGCAGCACCGGCCCCGCCTCGGCTTCGAGACCGACCACCGCACCATCCCGCACGAACTGGGCTGGATCGGCACCGCGGTGCACCTCCAGAAGGGCTGCTACCGCGGCCAGGAGACGGTCGCCCGCGTCCAGAACCTGGGCAAGCCCCCGCGCCGGCTGGTCTTCCTCCACCTCGACGGCAGCGAGGTCCATCTGCCCCCGCACGGGACCGAGCTGCGCCTCGCGTCCGAGGACCCCGACGGCCGCAAGATCGGCTTCATCACGACGTCCGTACGCCATCACGAACTGGGCCCGATCGCCCTGGCCCTCGTGAAGCGCAACGTGCCGCTGGACGCCGCCCTGATGGCGGACTCGACGGCGGCGGCACAGGAGGTCGTGGTCGAGCCGTAGGGCTCACATCTCCGGGAGGGACCACGTCGCCTCGGGAGGGCTCACGTCCTCGGGAGGGCTCACATCTCCAGGAGGACGGTGAACGGGCCGTCGTTCGTCAGTGAGACCCGCATCTGGGCGCCGAAGCGGCCCGTGGCCACCGTGGCACCCAGAGCGCGGAGTTGGGCGACGACCTCGTCGACGAGGGGCTCGGCCACATCGCCGGGGGCGGCGGCGTTCCAGGTGGGGCGGCGGCCCTTGCGGGCGTCGCCGTACAGCGTGAACTGGCTGATGACGAGCAGCGGCGCGTCGATGTCGGAGCAGGACCGCTCGTCGGCCAGCATCCGAACGGACCAGAGTTTGCGAGCGAGTTGGGCCGCCTTCTCCTTGGTGTCCTCGTGCGTGACCCCGACCAGGACACACAGTCCCTCGCCGCTGATCTCGCCGACCGTCTCGCCGTCCACGACGACGCTCGCGCCGTCCACCCTCTGCACCACCGCACGCATGCGGACCATGATGCCGTGTCACAACGGTGTCACGCGCTGCGGGCCCTTCGCGTGATTTCCAGGGGTAACCAACCCCCCATCTGGGGCCGATCGGGGGCACTCGGTCACATAGCGACCATCGGGGGTGGCACCATGCGGGGTGTTGCGGTGCACCCGCTGGGTGGACCGCGCCGGTCGAGGGGACGGTAGAAACACATGGGCACATCGAGGGCCGGGCAGCAGCCCGGGGCCGTGTCATTGACCCGCACGAGTGAACGGGCGGGGAGGATGACGGCCCGGCCGCCGGTGCAGCGCACCGACGGCAGCCCGCGGGCTGCCGGCCCGACCCGGCCCGACATCGCCGCGCTCCGGCTGCCCGAACTGCGGACGCTGCGCCGCGACGCCCAGCGGGACGAGGCCGACCTCAGCTATGTCCGGCGGCTGCTCCAGGGGCGTATCGACATCCTGCGCGCGGAGCTCGCGCGCCGCGGGGAGCGGCGGGTGCCCGGCGCGGTCTCCGGGCCCCGGTCGCCGGTGGACGGCGGGAAGCCGTCCGTCGTCGAGCGGCTCTCCGAGATCCTGACGGACGCGCCGGCCCGGTACCGGTCCTCGGCCCGCCATGTGACGGTGGGCACGCCGCACGGCGAGGAGTACCGGGCACTGGCCGCCGACATGCTCGCCGAGGTGGAGCTGTCGGACCTGGACGCCCGGACGGACGAGGAGCTGGTCGCGGGACTGGGACGCCTCGTCCGCTATGAGCAGCAGGTCTCCCGGCAGCGCCAGCAGCTTCAGCGCACGGCCGACGACTGCAGCGCCGAGATCGCCCGCAGGTACCGTGAAGGCGAAGCACAAGTAGACGACCTGCTCATGTGACGTGGCGGCCCCGGCGATCCCGGGGCCGAGGGCGCGCCGGAATCCACGAGGCGCGCGCCCGCTCCACGCGGGTGGGGGCTCGGTCCGGGACACGACCCGGCCGACGCCTTCCGAGCGGGTCCCCGTTCCGGAAGGCCACCGCCGATGTCCGTCACTCCCAGCACGCCCGAGGGTTCCCCCGCTCCCGACCACACCTCCGGCATACCCGATACCTCCGGCATACCCGTCACGCCGAGTGCGCCCGGCACGACGGGCGGCACGGTGGGGACGGGAACGCCCCCCGCACCCGGCACGCCCGCCGCACCCGGCACGCCCGCCGCACCCGGTACTCACGCTGTACCCGGCACGCCAGCCGCACCCGGCGGGCTCCCGGTCCTCGCCGAGGTCGTGCGGTCCGGTTTCGTCGAGGGCCGCCATCGCGGCAGCCTGGTCGTGCTCGCCGCCGACGGGACGGTCGAGCTGGCGCTCGGCGACGTGACGGCGCCGGTCTTCCCCCGCTCGTCGAACAAGCCCATGCAGGCCGCGGGCGTCCTGCGCGCGGGCCTGGACCTGGCCGGGGAGCGCCTCGCCCTCGCCGCCGCGAGCCACTCCGGGGAGATCTTCCACCGCGACCTGGTCCAGAAGATGCTCGTCGAGCACGGACTGCTCGCCGAGCAGCTCCAGTGCCCGCCGGACCTGCCGCTGGACCCCGTCGAGGCCGAGACCTACCTCGCCTCCGGTGCCGTCCGCGACCGGGTCACCATGAACTGCTCCGGCAAGCACACGGCGATGCTCGCGGTGTGCGCGCTGCGCGGCTGGCCCACCGAGTCGTACCTCGATCCCGGGCACCCCCTCCAGCAGCTGATCCACTCCGTGGTCGAGGAGGCCGCCGGGGAGCGGGTCGCCGCGGTCGGCACGGACGGGTGCGGGGCGCCCCTGATGGCCATCACCCTCACCGGCCTCGCCCGCGCCTTCCGCTCCTTCGTCCTCGCGGGCCCCGGCTCCGCCGAACGCCGCGTCGCCGACGCCATGCGCACCCACCCCGAGTACGTGGCAGGCACCCGGCGTCCCGACACCTGGCTGATGCGCGAGGTCCCGGGCGCCCTCTCCAAGATGGGCGCCGAGGCCGTCCAAGCGGTCGCCCTCCCCGACGGCCGCGCCCTCGCCTTCAAGATCGACGACGGTGGGGGCCGGGCACTGGGCCCCGTCCTGGCCCGCGCGCTGGGCCTGCTGGGCGTGGAAGCACCGGTGGTGACCAGGATCGGCAGCGCACCTCTGCTGGGCGGCGGCCGCGAGGTGGGGGAGATCCGGGCGGCGTTCTGAGGAGGACGCGCGGAAATCCCCGCGACACCCCCGTCGGCGTACACCTAGCGTGGCCCCATGACCCCGCACGACGCCATCGACCCGATCGACGTACGACCGATCACCACCGCCGACATCCCCGACTGGCTGCGCGCCCTGAAAACGGGGTTCCTGCGGACGCCGACCGTGTCGGAGCAGGAGGCCGAGGCGCGGGCGTCGGGGCTCCTCCTGCCGAGGACGCTGGGCGCGTTCGACGGCGACCGCTGTGTCGCGACCTTCAGGTCGTTCCCGCAGGAGCTCACCGCGGTCGGCGGAGCGGCCGTCCCCGCGGACGCGATCTCGAACGTGACCGTCTCGCCCACGCACCGCCGCCGGGGCCTCCTCACCCGCATGATGGCGGCCGACCTGGCGGCGGCGAAGGAGCGGGGCGATGTCGTCGCGACGCTCATCGCCGCCGAGTACCCGATCTACGGCCGCTACGGCTTCGGCCCCGTCACCACCAACGCCGAGTGGACCATCGACGTGCCGCGCACCGGTCTGGACCCCCGCTGGGCGGGCCCGGCCGACGGCGGCCGTATCGACCTGGTGGACGCCGAGGACGTCCGCAAGACGGGGCCCGACCTGCACGAACGGTTCCGGCGCGGCCGGCCCGGCGCGGTCAGCCGCGACGACCGCTGGTGGCAGGTCAACACCGGCCTGCTGAACCTCGGCGACGACCCCTGGAAGGAGCCGTTCTACGCCGCGTACCGATCGGCGTCCGGCGAGGTCGAGGGCCTGGTCTCCTACGAGTCGGACGACAACTGGGGCGACACCAGCCAACCCCAGAACACGGCCGAGGTGAACTGGCTGCTCGCGGTGACACCGCCGGCCGAGCGCGCCCTGTGGCGGTACCTCTGCTCGATCGACTGGATCGCCCGGGTCAAGACCGGCCGACGCGCCCCCGACGACCTGCTGCCGCATTTCCTGCCGGACCCGCGCGCCGCCCGCATCACCACCCAGTCGGACTGGCTCTGGGTGCGGATCCTGGACGTCGTACGGGCTCTGGAGGCACGGACGTACGGGGCTGCCGGGACGCTCGTGCTGGAGGTGACGGACGGGATCGGGTTGGCCGGCGGCCGCTATCGGCTCCAGGCCGGCCCGGACGGTACGGCGACCTGCTCATCCACCGGCGAGGAGGCCCAACTCACCCTGTCTGTGGCGGACTTGGCGACGTTGTGGCTCGGTGACGAGTCCGCGGTACGGCTGGTGGCACTGGGCCGGGTCCGGGAACGGCAAGAGGGCGCCGCCTCCGTTGCCGACGCCCTGCTGCGGACGTCCAGGCGACCGTGGTGCCCGGACATCTTCTGAACTGCTGCTGCCGGTCGGGTGGTTCTCCTTCCACGCGGGTGCCGAGTTCTGATCCGTAGCGATTCAGTTGTGGTGGTGCGGGTTGGTGCGGTGGTGCGGACCGACCGGGCTCCCGGCTCCCCTCCGGAGGGGAGCCCGGTCGGCCGGACTGGCGGACGGTGGCGTCCGGTCAGCCGGACTGGGCGAGCAGCATCACGAGGATCACGGCCCCGATGCCGCTGATCATGGTGTTCTTGGCCTTGAGCCCGACGGACAGCGCGACGAACGCGATGATGCCCATCGGCCCGTACTCCCACTGGATGAGTTGCTCGAATCCGATGGCAAGGGCGGCGACGGCGAGGGCGACGAGCGGCATGACGGTCCCTCCTTCGGGACGGGGAGGCGGACCCCCGCTGAGGACCGTCCGCCGACCACCTGCCGTGCAGGCGGGGCTTCGGCGGCCAACCCTCCGGAAGTTTGACCATGTTGTGCAAGTTGGTTACCAACTCATTCTTAGTTATCTCCGTGTTGGGGGGGCTCATAACCACCTATCCAGCAACTGCCCAAAGATGGCGGGAAGTTGTAGGGTTCTGGTTGTGGAGCCGGAGCATGCCGCCGTCAACGGGCGGAACAGGTCACCACGGCCGCCGAGGTCACACCGCGAGGTGGCCGACGAGCTGCGCAGCCGGATCAGGTCCGGTCAGCTGCGGGCCGGCCAGCGCATGCCGACCCAGGCCCAGCTGGCCGACGAGTTCGGCGTCGAGCGCGGCGCGGTGCGTCAGGCGCTGCGCATCCTGCAGTCGGAGCACCTGCTCGTCAATGTGTCCAAGGGGAGCCCGGCGACGGTCGCGGACCATCCGGAAGGGGCTCTGACCGGGCCCGCGGCCGCACCTCTGCCCACGACGGTGGCACTCGGCCCGCGCATAGCGGCCGCCTTCGCCGCTCCTCGTGTGGCGATAGACGCCCTCTGCCTCACATCGATCTCGCTGACCCTCGCCATGAGCGAGCCCCTGCGGCAGATTCACGCCGGGCGGATAAAACCAGCCAGAGTGAATGTCCGGGTGCTGCTCCCGAGCAGTGACATCGACCTCGCCTTCCCGGCGCCGGTCGACGCGGGCTCCGACGGCCGGCTCCAGCGCGGCTGGCTGGCCAACCGCAACGCCCAGGGACAGGTGCTGCGGCACAACCTGCTGGCGCTGAGGGCCACGCACGGCATCGACGTGAACATCACGTTCCGCGCGCTGCCGTTCACCCCACCCGTGAAGTTGTACCTGCTCAACGACGCCGAGGCCCTCTTCGCGTACTACACGCTCGCCCGGCGTGAGGAGGAGATCGACCATGAACATCTGCAGATGTACGACGTGCAGGGCACCCGGTCCATGCTCTTCCGCTTCGTTCAGGGCGCGGGTGTTGAGGGCGCGGGGCTGCGGGACACGACGTTCGTGGAGCAGTCCCACCTGTGGTTCAACGCACTGTGGGAGACCATCAGCTCGGAGCTGCTGCTCACGAGCTGAGGCCTCCTGGATGCGGAACTTCTCGGCTCACAGGGCGGGTCCGGCGACCATCAGGGCGAGAACGACCGCCCCGATGGAGCTGCACGTGGGGCTCTTGGCCTTGATTCCGATGGTGAGCAGCAGCAGTCCGACGATACCCATCGGACCGTACTGCCACTGGACGAGCTGCTCGAAGCCGACGACGAAGACGGCGGCGAGGAGGGCGATGGCGGGCATGGTGGTTCCTCCTTCAGGGAAAGGAGGCCGGCGGGAGACCGGCCGCGAGGGGGAGGCAAAACTTCCGCCAACTTGGCCAAGTTGGTTACCAACTATGCTTAAGTTGTCCCCACTTGGCTACTGGTCATAAACAACTTTCAAACAACTCCCTCTGGATGGGTGGGAGTTGTAGCGTTTGGTCGTGACTCGGGAGAACGTGGCAGTGAACGGCAGCAGAAGACTCTCGCCCCAGCAGATCGCCGACACCCTTCGGGATCGCATCCGTGCCGGCGAGCTGAAGGCAGGCGACCGCCTGCCCACCCAGGCAGAGTTGGCGGACGAGTTCGGTGTCGAGCGCGGGGCCGTCCGCCAGGCACTGCGCGCGCTCCAGGAGGACGGCCTCCTCAGCAACGTCAGCAAGGGCAGCCCGCCGCGGATCGCGGATGTCGCTCCCGTGCGGGAAGGGCCCCAGCCGACCATGGTCGGGCTGGCGCCACGGCTGGCGGACGCCTTCTCGGTGCCTCATGTCCGCGTCGACGCGGCCTGCCTCACGGCGGAGACCCTGATGCTCGGGTTGAGTGAACCGGTCCGCCTGATCCACGAGGGCCGCATCCGCCCCGAGTCGATCGACGTTCGGATCCTGCTGCCCAGCCGGGAGATCAACCTGGCGTTCCCCATCTCCGTCGACGGCCGCGGCGACGACGACCCGGTCCACAGGCGCTGGCTGGAGCAGCGCAACGCCCAAGGGCACGTCCTGCGCCACAACCTCCAGATCCTGCGCTCGTCCCACGGCATCGACGTCCGGGTGACCTTCCGGGCGCTGCCGTTCACGCCACCGGTGAAGCTGTACCTGCTCAACGAGTCGGAAGCGCTGATCGCGTACTACATGATCACCAGGCGGCGCGAGGAAACCGTGAACAGCGAGGTCCTGGACATGTTCGACGCCCTCGGCTCCGAGTCCCTCCTCTTCTCCTTCGAGGCGCGGGCCGGCCGGCGGGACGCAGCTTTCGTGCAGGAATCGCAGAAGTGGTTCGATGCCCTCTGGGAAACCATCACGACGGACCTGACACTCTCCTAGTGACTTCTGATGCGGCGCAGCAAACTGGTTCGGTGACGGAAGAGACCGAACCCCTCCGGAAAATGATCAAGAGTGCGCGGTTCGTGCTCTTCGACTTCGACGGGCCGATCTGCCGGCTCTTCGCCGGGCATTCGGCGGAGCTGATCGCGCTGGAACTGGTGAAGTGGCTGGAAGGGCACGGGCTGAAGGGTCTGCTGAGCGAGCAGGAACAACGCGCGCTGGACCCGCACATCCCCATGCACGCGGTCGACAGGCGCCACCCCAACAGCGACCTGGTGGCCGAGCTGGAGGAGTTCCTCACCGGGCAGGAGTTGAAGGCGGTTCCGTCCGCGCGGCCCACCCCGTACGCCGACCCCCTCATCAGGACGTGGACCGCCGTGGGTGCCCGACTCGCCATCACGACGAACAACTCGGCCCGCGCGGCATCGAGTTACCTCGAAACCCGCGGCCTCGGTCAGTGCTTCGCACCCCACATCTACGGTCGTACACAGGAACTCCAGCGCATGAAGCCGGATCCGTACTACCTCCATCAGGCTCTGAACGCGATGGGAGCCACCCCTTCGCTCTCGCTGATGCTCGGTGACACCCCTTCGGACTTCGAGGCGGCGCAGAAGGCGGGCGTACCGTTCGTGGGCTACGCGCGTAACGAGAGGAAGCTCAACGCGCTGCTGGACGCCGACGTCAAGCCCGAGCACATCGTCAGCTCCCTGGAGCCCCTGCTGGAGCACCTCAGAGCGGCTGCCTGACAGCGGTCAGCAGCACGACCAGAAGGGCCGCCGCCGCCCAACAGGCCAGGGGTATGTGGCGCACCCGTACGCCCACGGCGACCAGGGCGAGAAGAGCCAGCCCCAGCAGCCCCAGCCGCTGTTGGATCTGCTGATTCACGCAGAATTGGATCGCTGTGCCCACCAGTTGCCAGAACAGCATCGTGTTCCCTCCCCCTGTCATCACCGCATGGCGGTCAACTGCCAGTCCAATTGGGCCGGTTGACGTAAATTGGGTATTCCCTGGCGGTGAGATCCTTTAACTGGCAGTCCAGTTGGCCGGTCTGCTTGACCAGAAGTGGTTTGCTCATCGGCCGGAAGAGGTACCGTCGCCATGTGAGCGAGCAGCGGATCGTTGGCAAAGGGGCCGGGTGGGTCTATAGCACCCTGCGGTCCCGTATCGCCGACGGGACATACGGACTGCATACGTCACTGCCTTCGCAGCGGGAGCTGACCCTTGAGCTCGGAGTCGCCCGGGACACGGTACAGCGGGCCCTGAAGAGCTTGATCCAGGACGGTCTGATCGAGTCCCGGCAGGGCAGTGGATCGCGTGTGATCAAGAGGCCGGATCCTGGTTCGGCGGCGAGTGAGGCGCCGCCGGGTCAAGCCAGGACGCTGGGCTGGTTCTTCGGTCGCGCGTTCGAGCAATCGGAAGTCGTTCTCGATGTCTTCACGCTCACGTCCGAATCGATCGACGCGCACATACGGCTGCAGGTGGAACGGATAGTGAACAGGGAGATCTCGCCGCAGCGGATCGCCCTGCGCGTGCTGCTGCCCTCCGAGGACGTCTCTCTTCCGTATCCGCGTAGCAAGGAGGACCCGCGGGACCACCGTCTGCGGGACCGGCTTCACGAGATCACCCGTCGGCACATCGCCTCGCTGTGTGCCACCTTCCAGGATCTGGGGGCGGAGGGACTCGTGCCGACGCTCGAAGAGCCGAGGATTCGGCACGTGCCGCTGACGCCCACCTTCAAGGTCTATCTGCTCAACCGCTCCGAGATGTTCCAGGCGCCGTATCGGGTGATCGAGCGGCGTATCGCGCTTCAATCCGGCGAGCATGTCGACGCCCTCGATGTCATGGGGATCAACGCCCGCTATACGCACACGGTGGGCGGTCACTCGGACGGGCCGGAAGCCGCCTCCGTCGACAGCTGGCAATCCTGGTACGACTCCCTCTGGGACAACCTCGCGGAGTGACTCCGGTCGGCGGAATCCATCGAACAGCTCCACCACCGAGTGCTGTGTACCTCATTGAGACCAAGGATTGCTGGACTCCGCTCGTGAGCCGTACCCGCGAGCATTAAGGTGGCGCTCACCTTCCACCTCCAGGAGCGGCCAGTGGGCGCACCTCCTGCTCCGGGGCTCGTTTCCCGGGAGCGACGTGTTGCCAATGAGGCCTACGACGCGTTCGTACGGCTGGCGAAGCAGGCCGGGGTGATGAGCGGTGGCCATCACAACCGGAACTATGTATTGCCGTTGACCGAGGCCATGGCTCCTCATGTGGGCCTTGAGGCCGGCTCTCCCGTGACGGTGCGGATCCGTAGACCTGAGGCCCTGTCGGTCGTGGTCAGGACCTGGCCGAACGAATCCGAGATCCTGGATGCCGTCAGCGGGGTGCTGCCCCGGGTGCCGGTGTGTCTCGCCAGGCGTGAGGGATCCGCCGTTCACCGCCATGTGGAAGGTGCCCTGCTCTCCGCCGTGTGTCCTGGCGGCAAGCCGGTCGACCAGCTCCTCGTCAGCGCCCTGGCGGACCTGCTGGCGCGCATGTCGCAGGTGCGCAGGGAGGCGTTGCCGCCGCTTCCCTCCGACTGGCCGCGCAACGACAAGGACGGCCAGGGATTTCTCCGTACGCTGGCCGGTCTCGCGGACCGTCAGATCCGTCAGCCCAATTGGGCTGTCTACGGCGGGTTGTTCGCGGCCCTGGGTGTGCCCGAGGATGCTTTGGTCCGATTCGCCGAACGCGTGCCCGCCATGGCCCGGCGTCCGTACAGCCTGCTGCACGCGGACCTTCATCGCGACAATGTGGTGGTGACGCACGACGGTTCCCCGCCGCTGATCTGCGTCGACTGGGAACTCGCGTCCTACGGCGACCCTCTGCACGACCTCGCCACACACCTGGTCCGGATGCGGTACCCGGAGTTCCAGTGGGACGACGTGACGCACGCCTGGGCGAAGGCCATGCAGTCGGCCAGGCCCGCGGCGACCGGCGGCCTGGCCCGGGATCTGCGTCACTACGTCGACTTCGAGCGGGCGCAGTCGGTGTTCCCGGACGTGATTCGGGCCGCGAAGTCGGTGGAGGGTCCGTCCGGCCAGGAGGCGCTGACCGAGGCGGCGGCCTTCGCGCACGCGGCTCTGGTCGCGGCGGCCGGGCCGCTCCGGCTCGGCAGAGTCCCCGGCGAACTCGACGTCGAGCGGGTTCTCGCCAGATGGCAGGCCTCCCGGCAGGCACGCGCGGGCCGGTCAGCCATCTCGTGGAAGCCGGACAGGCGGCTTCCCGTGGGTCCCGGCTTCCCGTCGGCGGCCGTCGCGGAGGCTCTGACCGTCGAGGGTGAGGCACCCACCGGCCGGGTGTTCAAGGGCACCGCGCACCTCAACACGGCGGCGATCGTGCAGGTCGGCGGCGACTGCCACGTCGTGGTACGTCGCAAGACGGCATCGGCGAGCCGTCGTGAGCCCTGCTTCCTCAGCGAGCACGCCGTCCTGCGAGCCATCGAACGGTCCGGGGTCGCCGTGTCGGCTCCGCGGGTGCTCGCGCTGGGGGAGAGTCCTCCTGGGGACCTGTTCGCCATCCACACCTATGAGGGTCCGCTCGACGGCGGCCGGCCGCCCAGCCATCCGGTGCACGGCCTTCTGCCTCACGAGGCGGACGGCCTGGTGGCGCAGCTCGCCGCGCTGACGGACGTGGATTTCTCGGAACTGGACCCCACAGCGGGGGAAGCGGAATTCTTCGGCTGGCTGAGGGATCAACTGGTCCGACTGGTGGGTGAGTTGCCCAAGGAGTCGCAGCAGGTGGCGCGGGCGTTGGGCCTGCCGGACGCCCCTCGGCTGGCGGAGATCCTGTCCCGGTACCGGGTGACACCACGAAAATCGACTCTGCTGCACGGTGACCTGAATCCCTGGAACCTCGTGCGCCGGCCCGACCGGTTCGCCCTCACCGTCATCGACTGGGAGATGGCGATGATCGGCGATCCTCTCTATGACCTCGTCCGGCACATGCACCTGACACCCACACGATCCGAAATCCGGGCCCGCCTGTTCAGGCGCTGGGAGAGCGAACTGCCCGGCACGCACACCAAGGACTGGCAGCAGGACTGGCGCGTCTACCGCTGGATCGAGATCGTCCGTTCGGCCTATGTGGACCTCGACCGCCTGGTCACCGGGGAGAGTCTGGACGCCCCCAACGTGCGCAGGGCGATCGATTCCTACGCGATGACCCTCAAGGCCGCCACGGCCTCGCTCGGGCTCCCCGCCCGCCGGTGGTCGGGGTCCGAGGTCTGGGCGCACGGCGGACTTCGTTTCGCGGGCACCGCCAAGCGCACGTCCGAGCCGGCCCCCAGGCCCTCGGTGCGGCCTTTCCCGTCGGCCCCCGCGCTTCCGTGGCGGGACGCGCGCACCTCACTGGTTCCGGCGGAGACGCTGCGCGGATCGTCGGCCGCAGCCGTCCGGCCGCGGCTTCGGTGAGGGCGCCGGAGGCGAGGCGGCGCGGGTCGGCGGGGCCGCACCGGATGTCGGCTGCGTCGGCCGAGGTCCGGGCCGGACTTCGGCGGCCCCGGTGGTGCGTACGCTCGGGAGCATGAGCGAGACCGGACTGCGTGAACGCAAGAAGCAACGGATGTACCAGGCGGTCTCCGACACCGCCATCGGTCTCTTCCTCGAGAAGGGGTTCGACGCCGTGTCCGTCGCCGAGGTCGCGGCCGCCGCCGAGATCTCCAAGCCGACGCTCTTCCGGTACTTCCCGTCCAAGGAGGACCTGGTCCTGCACCGGTTCGCGGACCACGAGACGGAGGCCGCGCGGGTCGTCGAGGAAGGGCGGGCGGCCGGGAGGTCCGCGATCGACGCGCTCCGCGAGCACTTCCTCGACGGGCTGCGGTGCGACGATCCCGTCACCGGGCTCAGCGAACATCCCGCCGTCCTCGCGTTCCAGCGGCTGCTGTACGGGACGCCGTCGCTGGTGGCGCGGCTGTACGGGTATCTGGAGCGGTCCGAGGCCGCGCTCGCCGAGGCCCTGGCCGAGCCGCTGGGCGACACGCTCGACGCACGGCTCGCCGCCGGACAGATCACCGCCGTGCGCCGCGTCCTCGCCGAGGAGAACGTGCGGCGGATCACGGAGGGGGAGCGCGCGGCGGACGTGCGGCGCGACGCCGTGGCGGCGGCCGAGCGGGCCTTCGCGCAGTTGGCGGCGGGGTTTCCGGCGCTTGCCTGACGGGTGGGGGAGGCAGGTGTCCGCGACCCCGACCCGATCTGCCCGGGTAAATAATGTTACTCGGTAACATTATTCCGCTACCCTGGATGGAATGACGCCCGACCCCTTCCGGAGGCATGCCCCGGAACCGCCGCTCGCCCGCTTCCTCTCCCGGGAGCGCGCCTTCCACGACACCTGCCGCGCCGCTCTCGCCGCGATGGTCGACGGCGCCGAGGAGCAAGTCGTCACCGGTGAGGACGTCTCCGCCTCCGGCGCCGACGCCGAGGTGCTCGGGTATGTGCTGCGCAGCCAGGCGAAGGAGTTGCGGGAGCTGCCCCAAGGGCCCCTGTTCTTCGGCCGGTTGGACTTCGAGGACGTGCGTGCGGCGGCCGGCGACCATGCCGGGCAGAGCTATCACATCGGGCGGCTGCGGATCAGGGAGCACCCCGCCGCCCCGCCCCTCGTCGTCGACTGGCGCGCCCCCGTCTCGCGCGCCTTCTACCAGGCGAGCGTCCGCGACCCCCAGGGCGTGGCCGTCCGCCGCCGCTTCGGCTGGGCCCCCGGCAGCCGGGGTGACTCTGGCGACCTCACGGGCCTGGAGGACGAGCACATCGGGGCGGAGCGGACGGGGGTGGACCGGACGGACCGGACGGGGGCGGAGCAGACCGGGCCCCCCGGCGCCGAGGGGCGGAGCATCGACGGCGAGGGTGGGAGCTGGGGCGACGGCGAGGAGTGTGGGCGCGGCGGCGGGGCTTCCGGGGGTTCGGTCGGCTACGGCGGTTCGGATGCCTACGGTGGTTCGGCTGCCTACAGTGGTTCGATCCTCGCCGGGGAGATCGAGCGCCCCCGTGTCGGACCGATGCGTGACATCGCCGCCACCATCCAGCCCGAGCAGGACGATCTGGTACGAGGTGATCTCGCGGCCTCGGTCTGTGTGCAGGGCGCCCCGGGCACCGGCAAGACGGCCGTCGGCCTGCACCGGGCCGCCTACCTCCTCTACACGCACCCGCAGCGCATCCGCCGCGGTGGCCTGCTGATCCTCGGCCCCAACCGGACGTTCCTGTCGTACATCGCGGAGGTGCTGCCCGCTCTCGGGGAGACGGGGGTACGGCAGTCGACGATCGCGGAGGAGATCGCCGGCCACCCGGTGACCGGCGAGGACGACGAGCGTGCCATGGTCGTCAAGCACGACGCCCGGATGGCGGAGGTGCTGCGCCGGGCGCTGTACGGGCACATCGGCGCACCGGCCGAACCCGTCGCCGTGCCGGACGGGACGTACCGCTGGCGCGTCCCCGTCGGCGTGCTGCGCCGCATCGTGGACGACGTACGCGCGGAGGAACCGCCGTACGCCGTCGGACGGGAGCGGGTACGGACCCGGGTCGTGCGGTACGTGCGGGAGCGGGCCGAGCTGCGGGCCGGGCCGCAGACGAACGCCTGGGCGCAGCGGATCTCGCGGGCCAGGCCGGTCGGCGCGTACGTCGACGCGGTGTGGCCCCGGGTGCGTCCCGAGGAACTGCTCACCCGGCTCCTGGCCGACGCGGACGCGCTGGAGCGCACGGCCGAGGGGATTCTCGACGCCGACGAGCGGAAGGCGGTCCTGTGGGCGAAGCCGCCGCGTTCGTGGAAGTCGGCGCGCTGGTCGGCCGCCGATCTCGTCCTCCTCGACGAGATCGCCGGGCTCATCGAACACCCCGAGGGATACGGCCACTTGGTGATCGACGAAGCGCAGGATCTGTCGCCGATGGAGTGCCGGGCGATCGCGCGGCGGGCCTCTTTCGGTTCGCTGACCGTGCTCGGCGACCTGGCGCAGGGCACGACTCCCTGGGCGGCCCGGGAATGGGACGAAGTCCTGGTCCATCTCGGTAAACCGGACGCCGACGTCGTCCCCCTGACGACCGGATTCCGGGTGCCCGAGGTCATCGTCGAACTCGCCAACCGGGTGCTGGAGCGCCTCGGAGTGGGCGTTCCTCCGGCGCGATCCCTCCGCAGGGACGGCGAGTTGACGATCCGGCCGACCTCCGACCCCTCGGCCGAGACCGTCGCGGCCGTGCGGCAGGCGCTCGAACACGAGGGGTCCATCGGCGTCATCACCGCCGACACGGATGTCGTACGGGTGCGGGAGGCGCTCGGCGCCGCGGGGATCGGCGCGGCCGGAGCCGATGAACCGGGCGCCCGGATCGCGGTGTTGCCCGCGAGCCTCGCCAAGGGGCTGGAGTACGACCATGTCGTGGCCGTGGAACCGGCCGCGATCGCGGAGGCGGAGTCCCGCGGGCTGCACCGGCTCTACGTGGTGCTGACCCGGGCGGTGTCACGCCTGGACGTGATCCACGCACGACCCCTGCCCTGGTGACCGCCGCTCTCGTGGCTCCCCGCCCTGGTGACCGCCGCTCTCGTGGCCCCCAGTCCTGGTGACCGCCGTCCCCGTGCCCCGGCCCTGGTGATCCCTGCCCTCGTGACCCCGGCGGTTCACCAGGACAGGGGGCGGCCGTCGCGGAAGAAGCCCCCGGTGGGGCCGTCGTCCGGAAGGGTGGCCGCCCAGACGACGCTCGCGGCCCCCTCCTCGACGGGTCGGCCGCCCGGCCCGCCCATGTCGGTCGCGACCCAGCCCGGACAGACCGCGTTCACCAGAATCCCGTCGGAACGCAGTTCGGCGGCGAACATCCTGGTCAGGGCGTTGAGAGCGACCTTCGACGCCGAGTAGGCCGGGGTTCCGCCGCTCATGCCGGCGAGGGACGCGGCCTCGCTGGAGACGTTCACGATCCGCGGGTGCTCGCTCGCGCGCAGCAGCGGGAGGAGCGCCTGGGTCAGCCGCCAGGGCCCGTACAGATTGGTCTCTGCCGCCTGGCGTACGACGTCCAGGTCGGCGGTCGTGGCGCGCTGCCAGGTGTCGTACGTGATCGCCGCGTTGTTGATCAGTACGTCGAGGGCGTCGATGGCCCGGGCCGCCGCGGCGATGTCCGCCTCGGAGGTGACATCGAGGCGGAGCGGGCGGACATCGGGCAGTCCGATGGCCCCGGCCGCGTCGGCGGCGGCCTCCGCGGACCGGGCCGTCAGATACACGGTGTGGCCCGCGTCGGCCAGCAGGCGGGCGACCTCGTGGCCGATACCGCGGTTGGCGCCGGTGACGAGCGCGATCACCGGGTCGCGCCGGCGGGGTCCAGGAGTGGGATCAACTGCTCTTCCTCATGCGTCAGATGGGCTTCGAGGTCGCTCGTGAGGCGGTCCACCTCGGAGAGTACGCGGCCGGGGTCCGCGTCCTCGGTGACGACCCGGCGCAGCTCGTCGAGGAGTTCGGCGATCCGTTCGTGCTCGTGACGCAGCCGGTCGAGGACGGGCGCCGCTTCGGGGCGGTGGCCGGCGAGCATCGGGAAGATGCCCAGCTCCTCGCCGGTGTGGTGGTTGTGCAGGCCCTGGCAGAGAGTGAGGCAGTTGACGCGGAGCTGGGCGCCGAGGGACGCCGTGCCCTGTTCCGTCACCTCCTTGCGGATCAGGGCGAGTTCGCGCCGGAAGGCGTCGTGGACGACCTTCAGCGCCTCGGCCATGGAGCCGGCGTTGATGTTCGGCGGACCGTCCTTGGGGAGCGCGCGCAGGGCGACGACGGGGATGACGCGGTCGGTCTTCGCCTGGTACTCCGCCCACCCCGGGTCGGCCTCCACCGCACGGGCGAAGACGCGGTCGCGCTCGGCGCGTTCGAGCACGACGGCCTCCGCCTCGTATCTGAAGACGCCGTCCTCGACGGTCACCCGCGGATGCGCGACGAGGTTGCGGAACCAGTCGGGATGCCGGGGCGCGCCACCGGCCGACGCGATGACGAGCACCCTCTCGCCGCCGTCGGGGTAGTAGCCGACGGGGGTCGTGTGCGGGGTCCCCGTCCGTGCCCCGAGGGTCGTCAGCAGAATCAGCCGCGCTCCCTCGAAATAGCCGCCGACGCGCCCGCCATTGGCGCGGAATTCCTCGATGACCTGCTCATTGAACGGGTTGGGCATTCTCTTCCTTTTCTGTTTTCGGGCAGGGTGAATTACCGCGGGGTGAATGCTGTCCGCGGTGTGTCAGGTGCTCGGTGGATGGCGCGAGCGCGTGCGCGGGCCCGTGTCCCGTACGAGGGGTACGCAGAGGAGAACGCCTACGGGCGTGGGGTCCGTACGGGCTCGCAGGGGGCGCACACCGGCAGCGCGCGCAGAAGGCGCACAGGGAAAGGCGTACGAGAAGAGAACTCGTACGAAGGAAGAGAACGGGGGGCGGCGCTCTGGCCCGCCCCGGCCTCACTCGGAGGCCGGGTACCCAATTCGCTCACGGCACAAGGCCGACCCGGCAGTCATGAACGTCACCGTAATGCCTCTCCGCTGCGCAAGGCAATACCGATTTCCGTGAGGACGGCCGAATCCGCGACGGTGACGGTGTTCCCGTGTTTCAGGCGTCGATGGCCGCGACTTCGATACGGCGCAGGTCGTCCGGTTCGGCGATGACCTTGATCTCGGTGATGAGGCCGTCGTCCGTGACGGCGAAGGTGAGGACGAGGCTGAGCCGGCCGAAGGGTGCCATGACGAGCCCGACCGTGCCGTCCAGAAGAGCGGGGCCGGTGAAGCGGGCACGGCCGGTGGCGGCCATCGCGCTCTCGGCGACCGTGGCCGCGCCGCCGACCACGACCGGTTCGGGGGTCGGGATGACGGACCGGTCGGCGTGCAGGACGACATCGGGATGCAGGAGGGCGACCAGTGCCTCGAAGTCTCCGCCGCGGGTGGCGGCCAGGAACGCGTCGACCACTCGACGCCGACGGGCCAGATCGGCCTCCGGCAGGGGAGAGGCGCCCTTCACGCGGCGACGGGCGCGGCTCGCGAGCTGTCGTACCGCCGCGGGAGACCGTTCGAGCAGCGGGCCGATCTCGTCGAACGGCACGGTGAACAGGTCGTGCAGCACGAAGGCGAGCCGCTCGGCCGGGGTGAGGGTGTCGAGGACGACCAGCAGCGCCACTCCGACCGAGTCGGCGAGCACCGCCTCCTCTTCGGGGTCACCGCCGCTCCCGGGACCGACGGGCCGGTCGGCGATCCGTGGGTCGAGCGGCTCCTCACGCCGGCGTTCCCGCGTACGGAGCAGGTTCAGACATACCCGCGCCACGATCGTGGTCAGCCAGCCGGCGAGGTTGCCGACGGCGTCGATGTCCGCCCGGGCGGCCCGCAGCCACGCTTCCTGGACGGCCTCATCGGCCTCGCTCACCGAGCCGAGCATCCGGTGGGCGACCGCCCGCAGATGCGGCCGCTGCTCCTCGAAAAGCTCGGCCGGCCACGCGCTCTCGGTCACCGTGTCACATTCCCCTCACCCGTGGTGTCAGTGAAGTAGAACATCGGAACCCGCTGACGGGGTCGGGGTTTTCGCACCCCAGGCCCCCACCACCTTGGGAGCAGCCATGACGACCAACTCGGTGAACCCGTCCGACCGGTCCACTCCGTCCACCCCGTCGACGATCCTGGTCACCGGCGGTACGGGCACTCTCGGAAGCCTCGTCGTCCCGCTGTTGCGCGAGGCCGGTCAGGACGTGCGCGTCCTGAGCCGGCACGGCCGGGGGACCGTCGACGGTGTCGCGCACGTGGCCGTCGACCTCCTCGATGGCGAGGGCATCGAGGCCGCTCTGACCGGCGTCGGAACCGTCCTGCATCTCGCGGGCGGTCCCAAGGGCGATGACCTCGCGACCCGCAACCTCGTGCGGGCCGCCCAGGGCGCGGACGTACGGCACTTCGTCTACATCTCCGTCATCGGCGCGGACCGTGTCCCGCTGGCCTGGCTCAGGTCCAAGCTGGACGCCGAGCGCGCGATCGCCGGGTCGGGGCTGCCGTGGACGACGCTGCGGGCGGCCCAGTTCAACGAGTTGGTCCTGAAGACGGTGGCCGCGATGGCGAAGCTGCCGGTGTTCCCGGCGCCGGGCGGCCTGCGGCTTCAGCCGGTCGACGCGCGCGATGTGGCGGCCCGCATCACGGAACTCACGCTCGGCAGCCCGTCCGGCCTGGTCCCCGACCTCGCCGGACCCGAGGTCTACACCCTCACCGAACTCGCCGACGGCTACGCCGGGGCCCGCGGCAAGCGGCGCCGTCCGACACTGCCGGTCCGGATCCCGGGCAAGGCGGGACGCGCGTACCGGGCGGGCGACAACCTCGCGCGGGCAGGGGCGCGGACAGGGAAGCGGACGTGGGAGGACTTCCTGGCGGAGCGGGTGGGCCAGGGGGCCCCGCTCGCGTCGGCGGGGGTCCGCGACGCGGGGTAGGGGCGCTCACGCTGTCCTGGCACGACACCTCGTGCCGGCTCCGGCGCCCGGTTCTCAGGCGGGGCGCTGGGCCATGACGACCAGCCCCGGCCCGCTCTGCTCGTCCGCGGGGAGCCGAAGTTCGGCGATCGGGCGCAGTCCGGCCCGCTCGATCAGGTCCACGAGCTGTTCCGGCCGCCATTTGTGCGTCGTCCAGCGAACGGGTACGCCTCCGTAGGCCTCGGTGCGTACCGCGTCCTCGTCGCCGACGTGCGTCGCGGTGATGAAGTGTCCGCCCGGCTTCAGAGCACGCGCGAACAGGGCGAGGACCTGAGGAAGGATGTCGCGAGGGAGGTTGAACAGCGACCACCATCCGAGTACGCCGCCGAGGGACGCTTCTCCGAGGCTGAGGTCGGTGGCGGAAGCGACGCTGAAGCGGCATTGCGGATGAAGGCGGCGCGCGTTTTCGATCATGCGGGGTGAGAGGTCGACTCCGGACACGTCGAGTCCGCGTTCGGCGAGGTAGGCGGTCACCGTTCCGGGCCCGCAGCCGACGTCGAGGACGGGCCCGAGCTCGCTCACCGTGTCAGCGAAAGCGTCGATCGACGCCTTGAGCCATGGATGCCTGCGGATGTCGCCGAACCCCGTCGTCACCACCATGTGGGCGTAGTTGTCGGCGACCCGGTCATAGGACTCACGGACCACGTCGAGATCGGCCGGGCGGTCAACAGGGCGTGCGCGCATCAGCCAACCATAGGACGACGGGTTCGCCGGGACAGAGGATTCGAACGACTCGGTCGAGCGGACGGACACAGCACCACTGGTCGCGACGGGAGGTCGCGACGGGAGGTTGTGACTGAGCATGGAAGTTGTCACCTGGCAGCTGCCCCGGCCTTGCACTCCGAGACGGCGTGAGCAGGATTGCTGTCACTGAATGTGCATCTTTCTTGTCACCCTGAGATTGTTTGCGGTCTTGTTGTCACCAGTACCGGAGATCGCCTACGCCGTACGCAGGGCTTCGCTTGTCTGAGGGAATGGCGGAGATTCAGGGATCCGGCAGCGTACACGCCGAGGCGGCCGACGGTGCGGGGTACAGGCCCTTGTGGTCGCATTCGTGCTGGTGGGAAGACCTGCTCGTCCCTGTCTCGCTCGATGCTGGGCGGGATGGGCTCGATCTGTCCGAGGGCTGGACGCGACAGTGGACGGCGACCTGGCGTCACGCCGGGGGCGAAGTGACCTGTCCGGTGGCCGAGCTGGCAGCGGCTCCGGTCACCAGGCTGGGGCCGCTGAGGGGCTTCACGTGGAGGAGGGATCAGCGCCATCGTCCCGGGCTGGAGTACATGGTCAGTACGGGGCGTCTGCACGGTTTCGAAAGCCTGGAAGAGGCCGGGCTATTGCTGGCTCTGGACTTCGCCGGCGATGTGACCGAAGTTCTCTCGCAGCCGTTGCGCCTGAAGTTCCGTACCGCTGCCAGTTGGCGCAAGCACACCCCGGTGGCTTTGTTCATGTTCAGCAGCAGCGTTTGGCTGCCGGTTTGGGCGTCAGTTGGTGATCACTGGGCCTCGGAATGTTCACGAGAGATAGTGTCAGCGCATGGACCAGCGCGGCCTGGACCGCTGGCTCTGGTGTCAGGGGGACATGTTGGCGCCCCGGAAAGACGTTCCCCGCCTGCCGTCTAGCCTCTCCTCTTGAGGGGTGGGATTATGGGAAAGCCGATCTTGGTTGAGTCCATCAGGTACTCCGCTGTGTGCCAGGGGTGCGGTGCCGAGGCGGAGTGGTGCGGTGTTCAGGCGCTGGTGGGCGAGGCACTGCGGTGGGATGTTGAGTCGACGTGTCCGGCCTGCGGGTTTGCCGTGGCTGTGTGTGGCGGTGACCTGCCGGAGGAACTGCGTGGCCGACTGCTCTCCGAGCACGGGCGGGCAAGGTTGCGGGTAGCCCCGCCGATGAGGAACGCCGCCATCATGCGGGTGCTGCGGGCGGAACTCGGCATCGGCTTGGACGGCGTCCGGGCCGTGCTGGAGCAGGTCTTGACCGGGCAGTACTCAGGGACCCTGCCCGAGATGGAGCTCCTGGCGCGGAAGTTGCGGGCATCAGGCATCGAAGCGGCCGCTTCACGGACGGTGGATTGAGTGTGCCTGCCGGGCGGAACGACTGGGT
>NZ_JBHWVI010000028.1:0-60142 GCF_042737005.1 Streptomyces sp. NPDC060027 | reverse complement strand
GATCTCGACGAGCATGATCAGGCAGAGGAAGCTGCGGTAGAGGGCCAGGCGTTGCCGGGCGGGTCGGTCCAACTCGACAGTCCCGCGTGCCTCCTGACAGCCCGCCAGGACGTCCTCGTCCAGCGCGTCATGGGCCGCCCGCGCCTACACGCCAGTCGCCCTGACACCCTGGGCGTCGCCTGTCGCCGTACCGGCACCCCGAGGGGCGCCGAAGCGGGCGAGGCAGTGCCAGACCTTCTTCAGGTCCTGGAGGTCGTAGCGGCCCGTGCGGGCGGCGTCCCCGATGATGCGCGGGTCGAGAAAGCCGTCCTCGGCGATGCGGGTGCCGAGCTCGACGTATTCGGGGCCGCGGAAATCGGCGTGCAGGCGCAACTCCGCCACTCCGAGCCGGTATCCGGGGTGCCAGGCCAGAGGGCAGGGCAGGAGACGCGCCGCGGCCTCGACGGGTGTGCCCCGGTAGGACGCGTCGAGGACCAGTGCCTCCACGTCCCGGGCCGGCACGACCCGTCCGTGCACCTGCGCCTCGATGTAGTCGTCGAGGGCGTCCCGGTCGTCCGCCTCGGCGGTCTCGATGAGAGACATCCCGGCCGCGACGCCGAAGGCGGACGGTTCGGCCGCGCTGTCGGGGTAGCAGAAGGTGGCGCGGCACAGTGTCTCGCCGGTCAGCCGGAAGTGCGAGGAGCCGAACCGGGGTGCCGCGCCGACGAGTTGGCGGCGGAAGTCGAGCGCTCCGTAGATCGGACGCTCCTCGGCGGGCGCGGTGTCGTAGGCCCCGCCGAAGATCCGGCTCTCCCAGCGCCATCGGTCGCCGCCGGGGTGTGCGGTCAGGCCGCCGTTGCTCGAGCCCGTGACGAACTGCGAGCGGTACACGCCGTCCCGGGCCAGCGCCTCCAGGATCGGGACCCCGCGCACGAGCCGGTCCGGATGGAAGTTCAGGGTCAGCCTCGACATGGGATCCAGCGCGGGGCCGGAGGACCGGGCCGCGACATGGCGCAAGGCCAGTTCCTGCGGCGTGCACCCGTTCCGTGCCGTGCGGCCGTCCGCGAAATCCATTGGCTCCCCCTCATTGAGCTAGGTATCTTCGGTCAAAACCTAGGACTCCTAGGTTTGACTGCCGTCACCCAGAAGGACTCCCCCATGAGATCACTCACCGAGCGGGACATCCGCGACTCGTTCGTCAACTGCTCCCGAGGTGAGGCCAAACGGCTCGCGACGCCTCGCCATCTCGACGAACTGCCCTGGGACGACCTGGACTTCCTCGGATGGCGAGACCCGGGCGCGCCCGATCGCGGCTACCTCGTCACGGAGCGGGAAGGGGGCGTCGTCGGCGTCTGTCTGCGCCTCCCCTCCTCCCGGCGCGGGCTCCTGCGCCGCAGCATGTGCTCGCTGTGCCTGACGACGCACCCGGGCAGCGGGGTCTCGCTGATGACGGCCCGCAAGGCGGGCGCGGCGGGCCGCGAGGGCCATTCGGTCGGTGTCTACATCTGCGCCGATCTCGCCTGCTCCCTCTACGTGCGCGGGAAGAAGTCCCTGGAGTCGGGCAGCCGCTTCGAGGAGACCCTCACGACCGAGCAGCAGATCGCCCGGACGGTCGGCAACCTGTCGGCCTTCCTGGCGAAGCTGCACGACTGATCCCGCCGCACCTGACCGCTCCCCGAGCGCCCGGGGACCGTCCCCCGCCGAGCAGGGCGGGGGCGGGGAACGTCTCGCGGGCCCTCGCTCTGCCCCGGACGGGTCAGGAACCGGCAGGTGTCCACTGCGGGTCCCGACCCAGGAAGGCGAGCAGCGCCTCGGCCCGGCCGGCGCCCTCCGGCACCTCGCGCGCGGCGGCGAACACACCGAACGCGTTCCGGAGGTGATCGGCCAGCCGGTCCGCCGCGAGGCCGATCCCCGCGGCGAGGTCGTCGTCGAGGGGGGATTCCTGACCCGTCGCGACGGCGATGTCCCAGGCGTGCACGGCCGCGTCCATGGCACCCGCGGCGGCTGCCACCCCGAACGGCAGCGGACCGAGCGGCGTCGCCACCTCCTCGGCGTCGGCGGACAGCCCCCCGTAGACGTCGGCGACGTCGGCGAGGACCTTGTCGAGCGCCGCCGCCGCGTCGGCCTCCAGGCCGTCCACGGGGTGGAACGGGTCCCCGTCGGGCCACCCGCTGCCGGTGATGGCCGCGCCGTACGCCTGCTGATCGAGCCGCGCGTGGTTGAGCACCTGCCGCACCGTCCACTCGGAGCACGGCGTCGGCGCTCCCCACGCGCCCGCCGGCACACCCGCGACCACGTCACGCAGCCGTGCGTGCGCCCGCGTCAGCAGTTCGATGCCTTCGAGGTTGCTCATCCTGATTCCTCCTGATGCCTGTCCGACCGAGCCGATGCCATCAATCCAGGACCCCTTGCGGACAGATACGGTCCGCAAGGAAGACGTTCGGTACCGGTGGGAAACGGGAAGGCCCCAAGGATGCAAGAGGCACGTGGTGAGTGGACGGCATCCGTCGCGAAGATCGTGGAGCGGCGCCGGGAGCCAGTGGTCGTCCAGACACTTCGTTCGACGGCCGCCGCGACGATCGCGTACGTGGTGGCCCTGCATCTCAGTCCCGAGCCCGCACCGCTGACGGCGCCCCTGACCGCGCTGCTGGTCGTGCAGGTCACCCTGTACTCCACGATCACCACCGCCGTCCGGCGGGTGAACTCCGTGGTGGCGGGCGTCGTCATCGCCATCGGATTCAGCAGCCTCGTCGGCCTGACGTGGTGGAGTCTAGGCCTGATCATCCTCGCCTCGCTGGCGGTGGGACATCTGGTCCGGGTCAGCGAGTTCGTGCCCGAGGTGGCGATCAGCGCCATGCTGGTCCTCGGCGTCACCCGAGTGGGCGACACGGCGTGGGCCCGTGTGCTGGAGACGCTGATCGGGGCGGTCGTCGGGCTCGCCTGCAACCTCGTGCTCGCGCCACCCGTATGGGTGGGCGTGGCCGGTGAGTCCATCGAGGACCTGGCACGCCGGGTGCGGCAGTTGATGCTGCGGATCGGCGAGGAGGCCGCCGGGCACACCCCCTTCCGGGTGGCGGCCGAGCGACTGCACGAGGCCCGCAGGCTCGACCATGACATCGCCGGGGTGGACGCGGCCCTGCGGCAGGCCGAGGACAGCCTGAAACTCAACCCGCGCGTGCGCGAGGGGCTGCTGCACCGGGTCGTGCTGCGCACCGGCCTGGACACCCTGGAGATCTGCACCGTGGTCCTGCGGGTCCTCGCGCGCAGCCTCACCGACCTCGCCAAGGAGCGGGAACCCCAGCCGCTGTTCGAACCGCAGGCGGGGGCCGTCCTGGAGGAACTGCTGTCCGAGGTCGCCGACGCGATCGTCAGCTTCGCGGTACTGGTGACCACCGATGTCTCCCAGAGCGCCGCGTCCGCCGAGGAGCGGCTGAGTGCGGAACTCACCACGGCCGCCGCCACCCGCGACAAACTGGCCCAGTTGTTCCTGGACGAGGTCCAGCGCGACGCGAGCCAGTGGCAGCTGCACGGCTCCGTCCTGACCGAGGTCAACCGCATCATCGACGAGCTCGACACCGAGCACCGGACCCGCAAGCTCCTCGAGGAACTGGACCGCTGCGCCGCCGAGGAGCGCGAGCGCCGACCGCGCCTCACACGTCTGCGGCGCCTACTGCGCCTCCCGCGCCCACTGCGTTGGAACCGGAACCGTGGGGCCGCCTCCCGTCGTTCCAAGTGACGGGTTCCGTCGCCGGAGCCGCACCAGCCCGCCGTCGGAGCGCCCCGGCGACGGGTCTCCGCGTCGGCGGCCCGCTGCGCCGGGAGGTCTACCGGGACGACCGGCCGCTCAAGGCCCGGGCCGAGGAGCCGGCCGGGCGCGTGTTCGTCCATCTCGTCGGTCGCGGAACCGCCGAGCGCGTGCCGGCCCGTTGCGGCTCACGCAACGCGCATCGCCGTTCTTGCACTTCCGGGGTGTCGCACGCCAAGGTGGCTGTCACGGCCGTGGCAACCGACATCCCGAGGTGCAGGCATGAGCAGTGGTGCGGAGCCGTCGCGAGGCGCGGGCGGCGGCTGGACCAGGCGCCGCTTCGTCGGCGCGCTGGCGGGAGCCGCCGCGATCACGACGGTCCCGGCACCGGCCGCTCCGCGGGCGGACCCCGCCGTGGCGACACCGCCCCCGAAGGCGCCGTCGGCCGCCCCCGCCCCCTCAGCGTCTCCCTCGGCGTCCTCGTCCCCGGCGTCCCGCTCGGGCCCCCGCCCGCTGTTCCTCGGCACGTACACCTCGGTCGACGGCGGCGGCAAGGGGATCGGTGTGGCCACGTACGACGCCGAGACCGGCGTGATCACCGGCGGCGGTGTCGTGACGGGCGTCGACAACCCGTCGTATCTGGCGGTGCATCCGGACGGCCGCACGCTGTACGCCGCCGACGAACAGGGCGCGGGAGCGGTGACGGCCGTACGTCTCCCGCGGACCGAGGTCCTCGGCACGCGCGCGACCGGTGGCGCCGGCCCCTGCCATCTGTCCGTGCATCCGAGCGGGCGCTGGCTGCTGAGCGCGAACTACGCCTCGGGAAGCGTCACGGTGCATCCCGTCGACGCGTCCGGCGCGCTCGGCGAGCGCACCGATCTGGTCACGCACTCCAGCCCGGCACCCGGTCCCGGCCAACAGGGCCCGCACGCCCACCAGTTCATCACCGGCCCGGACGGCGGCCATCTGCTCGCCGTCGACCTGGGCACCGACACGGTGTACACCTACCGTCTCGACGACGCCGAGGGCACCCTCACCGAGGTGTCGCGGGCGCGGACCAAGCCGGGCGCGGGCCCGCGTCATCTCACGTTCCACCCCGGCGGCCGGTACGCGTATCTCGCCAACGAGGTCGACGACACGGTGACCGTCTGCGGCTACGACCAGGCCACCGGCCGCCTCACCGTGGGCGAGCCTCGGTCCACGGGCACGGGCGGCGGGACGAACTACCCGGCACAGATCCTGGTGACGGCGAACGGCTCGTACGCCTATCTCGCCAACCGGGGCCACAACAGCCTGACGCGGTACGCGATCGAGGCGGACGGTGCCCGGCTGCGGCTGCTGGACACGGTGCCCGTCGGCGGCAACTTCCCCCGCCACATCGCCTTCTCCCCGGACGGGCGGCTGCTGTTCACGGCGAACCAGCGGTCGAGCACGGTCAGTGTCTTCCACGTCGACAGCGAGAGCGGTGAACTCCGGCGCGCGGGTGAGCCGTTCGCCTCACCCGTCGCGGTCTGTGCGCTGCCGCTGTAGGGCTCGCGGGCAGGAGGCCGCGCTCGCCTGCGTGAGCAGGACGTGCATGCGTTCCGTGAGCTGGGAGACGTCGTCGGCGGGTGCGTGGAACGGCAGGCGTACGTCACCGTTGCCGCGCACCCGCTCGATACGCAGGGTGAGTCCATGGCGGTCGACGGCCAGGGGCTGGACGCGCACCGCGCCGTGCAGGCTCTCCGGTTCGACGAGCCGGGTGAGCCGCTCGACGGCGTCCGGGTGGGCATCGGCGAGGTGGGTGAGCAACTGCGCCTCGGCGAGGGCGAGCGGGTCGGGTTCGGCGTCCGCCAGTTCGTCCAGGTCGACCACCACGGTCCCGCCGGGGCGGCGCAGCACCGCGCGGGTCGGACGGAACGCCAGGTGCCCGTCCTCGGGGAGGAACCAGCCGGCGAGCCAGAGCCTGGCGCGGATCCGGTTCCGTACGGGAACCGGCGCGACGTCGGCGAATTCCAGGACGGCGGACGGCTCTCCGCGTGGCGAGCAGATGGCGGCGGCGAGCAGTGCGCTGTCCTCCGGCACCCGCAGGAGCACCCGGCCGTCCGCGGCGACGGTGTGCGCGCCGACGAACTCCTCCCGGCCACCCTCGGCGGTCACCGCGCAGGACCAGGCCGCGGCGAGCACCGAGCGGGCGTGCTCCGCTGCGGCGGGCTCGGCCGTCCAGGTGTGAGGGTCACCCATCAGTTCCTCCTTAGGTAAGGCTTGCCTAAGCTATCGAAGATCCGGGTGTACGCCAACCACGCATCGCCGAGCCGTGAGGACGTCCTACGGAATCCGGCCGCCGAACGCGTCGGAATTCAGGGTGTGACCGCGCCGAGCAGCGCCCGTGCACACAGGTCCCGCACCTGGGCACGGGTCAGATCCGCGCCCCGCAGCCACTCCAGGCACACGGCCGTGGTGAAGGCCAGCCACCCGCGGACGGCGACACGGAGCTCAAGACAGTCCTCGGACTCCCGGCCGAGTTCGGGATCCGCCGCCAGCGCCTGAAGGATCTGCAGCTCCTGCGCGGCCAGCGCCTGCTGATAGACCCGGCGGACGGCCTGATCACCGGCCGCGTCGGCGCGATGGAAGGCACGGAACCCGTGCGCGTGCTCCTCCACGTACCCGAGGAAGGTGTCCAGGCCCGCGCCGAGCTGCTCGCGCACCGGAACGCCGGGCACCGCCGCCGTCAGCCGCAGCATCCGCCGGCTCTCCCGCTCGACCACGGCCGCGAAGAAGTCCCGCTTCGTCGGGAAGTAGTGGTAGAGCAGACCGCGCGAGACTCCGGCGATCTCGGCGACCTGCTCGATCCACACGTCGTCGAAAGAACTCTCCGAGAACAGGCGGGCGCCGACCGAGAGCAGTTGCTCCCGGCGCTCCTCGGTGCTGAGCCGCCGGCGCGCGCGCTCCCCCTGCTTCCCGGTCATGCCCGCACTTTACTTGACGTCGGTTCAACAAGGGCAGCAGACTGACTGCCGCTATTGAACTCGCGTACAACAGAGTCAACGCGCCCGGGAATCAAGGGAGATGGCGTCATGACGGAGACGACGGAGGCCGCGCGGCCCAAGGGATTCCGCAGCGCGGAACTGGGCTGGCCGGAGCTGCACCGCATTCCGCACCCGCCGCGCCGCGTGCCCCTGGTCGGCGATGTGCTCGGCGCCCATGTCCGTTCTCCGCTGCAGGACTCCATGAAGTTCGGGCACATGCTCGGACCGGTCTTCCGGCGCAAGGCCTTCCGCAACGAGATCGTCTTCGTCTGGGGCGCGGACCTCGCCGCCGAGCTGGCCGACGAGTCGCGGTTCGCGAAGCACGTGGGCCTGGGCGTCGCCAATCTCCGTCCGGTGGCCGGGGACGGACTGTTCACCGCCTACAACCACGAGCCCAACTGGCAGTTGGCGCACGACGTCCTCGCCCCCGGCTTCAGCCGCGAGGCCATGGAGGGCTACCACCCGATGATGCTGGCCGTGACCGAGCGGCTGACGGACCGGTGGGACCGGGAGCAGGCGGCGGGGCACGCGGTGGACGTGCCCGGCGACATGACGAAGCTGACGCTGGAGACGATCGCCAGGACCGGCTTCGGCCATGACTTCGCCTCCTTCGAACGCTCCCGGCCGCACCCCTTCGTGAACGCGATGGTGGGCACGCTGACCTACGCCCAACGCCTCAACGTCGTCCCGGTGCCACTGGCCCCGCTCCTCCTGCGGGGAGCCTCCCGGCGCAACGCGGCGGACATGGCGTACCTCAACCGCACGGTCGACGCGGTGGTGGCCTCCCGCCGGGCCGCCGGCGGCGAGGGGGACCTGCTCGACCGCATGCTGGAGACGGCGCACCCGGAGACCGGGGAGCGGCTGAGCCCCGAGAACATCCGCCGCCAGGTGATCACCTTCCTGATCGCCGGCCACGAGACCACCTCCGGCGCCCTCTCCTTCGCCCTGCACTACCTCGCCCGGCACCCGGAGGTCGCCGCCCGCGCCCGTGCCGAGGTCGACCGCGTCTGGGGCGGCACGGACCGGCCGGGCTACGACCAGGTCGCCAAGCTCCGCCACGTCCGCCGGGTCCTCGACGAGTCGCTGCGCCTGTGGCCGACGGCACCGGCGTTCGCGCGCGAGGCCAGGCAGGACACCCTGCTCGGCGGCGTCCATCCGATGCGGGAGGGGGCATGGGCGCTGGTCCTCACCGCGATGCTGCACCGGGACCCGGCGGTGTGGGGCACCGACGCGGAGGCGTTCGACCCGGACCGCTTCGACGCGAAGGCGGTACGGGCCCGGCCCCCGCACACCTTCAAGCCGTTCGGCACCGGGGCGCGCGCCTGTATCGGCCGGCAGTTCGCGCTGCACGAGGCGACGCTGGTCCTCGGACTGCTGCTGCGCCGCTACGACCTGCGGCCCGAGCCGGGCTACCGGCTGCGGGTGGCCGAGCGGCTGACCCTGATGCCGGAGGGCCTGCGGCTGCACCTCGAACGGCGTACACCTGGAGTGCCGGAGCGGGAGGTGCCCCTGGCCCGCGCGGCCGATTGAGGCTGCGCGACGGGCCCGGGCGAGTCCCGGTTCCGATCGCGCCCCCGCTCCCCGCGCTCACGGGCCTCCGGCCGGGAGGCATCCTGTTCCCGGCAGGGGCATGTGCACGCCCTCAGCCGTGTGAAGTCCAGTGACCGGGGCGTTCGACCGATTCCGGGAGCCGGGTACCGGCGCTGCCGCGGGCCGCGTTCAGCTGCGGCTGGGTGAGGAAGAAGGCTCCGGTCAGATCGGCGTCGGTGAGGTCGGTGTCCCTGAGGTCGGCACCGATCAGATCGGCGCCGCGCAGATCGGCCCCGGTCAGATCGGCGGCGATGAGGTAGGCGCCGCGCAGACTCGCGCCCCGCAGGTCGGCACCCTTGAGGCGGGCGCCCATCAGATCGGCGCCGCGGCGGTCCTTCTTCCTGCCCCGGCCCACCCCCGCCCGGACGAGTTCGCTGGTCCGCAGCAGCACTTCGTTGACCTCCTGCCGGTGCGCGCCCACATCCAACTCGCCCAGTTCCTCGGGGGTTTGCCGGGCGAGGCGTTCCGTCGTGGCGAGCAGGCGCCGGACGTCGTCGCGCACCGGCCGCGCCGCGGGGAGTGTCAGTGCCTCGTTCAGGTACCAGAGCAGTTCGTGGAGCGCGCGCACGACGGGGAACACGTCGAACATCCGCCGGGCGCGCTCCGGGGACCCCGAGCGCCAGTCCACGCCGCCGAAGGTCACCTGGGAGACCCGCTGCCCGGCGCCGAAGCAGTCGTAGACCGTGCAGCCCGTGAAGCCCGTCTCCCGCAGCCGGGTGTGGATGCCGCACCGGAAATCGGTCTCCAGATTCGGGCAGGGCCTGCCCGCGTCCTTGTCGATCGCGAAGTCGGCCGAGCGGGCGAAGGGCAGGGCGACACAGCACAGTCCGAAGCACTGACCGCAGTCGGCTCGCAGTTCGAGGCGTGGGTCCGGGTCCGTGGCGCCGTGTTCTCGCATGGTCCCCAGCCTACTGAGCCGCGACGTATGCCCTGAAGTGCGCCGACACGGCGGCCCGGCCCCCGCGTGAGGCGATCGGTACGGTCGTTGTCTGGATGTTTGAAGGCACACCGGGTATCGAGACGGCCATGGATTCCACAGCGCTCCCCGGCCTCCCCCCTCCTCCCCCGCTGGGCGCGAGCGCCCTGCCGACGGGGACGTACGACGGTTCGCTGGTGCTCGTCACCGGTGGCGGCACCGGACTCGGGAGGGCGATCGCGGCGGAGTTCGCCCGGCTGGGCGCCGATCTGCTGATCGTCAGCCGTCGCGAGCGGCATCTCGCCGCCGCCCGCGCGGAGTTGGCGAGGCTGGGCACCCGGGTGACGACCGCCGTCTGCGACATCCGGGACCCGAAGCGCATCTCGGAGGTGTACGACGGGAGTGCGCTGCCCGACGTGCTGGTCAACAACGCGGCGGCCAACTTCCCCGTCCCGACGGAGGACATGTCCCCCAACGCCTGGCAGGCGGTCGTCGACATCACCCTCACCGGAACCTTTCTGATGACCCGTGAGTTCGGGCGACGGCATCTGACCGCGGGCACACCGGGATCGGTCATCGACGTCGGCGCGTCCTACGCCTGGACGGGCGGCCCCGGTTTCGCGCACAGCGCGGCGGCCAAGGCGGGCGTGGAGAGCCTCGTGCGGACACTGGCGGTGGAGTGGGGCCCGTACGGCATCCAGGTCAACGGTCTGGTGCCCGGGCTGATGCCGCACGAGGACATGACGGACGACATCCGCGGCAACCTGGCCCGGGCCGCCGCCCGCGCGGCCACCACGGACAGCGGGGACAACAGGGGCAGCGGGGGCAGCAGAGACGGCGGGGACGGCAGAGGCAGTGGGGACAGCGGGGGCAGTGGGGACGGCAGGGACAGCGGAAGCAGTGAGGACGGCAGGGGCGGCGGAGGCAACGGGCACAACGAGGGAAGCGCCGACGACAGGAACGGCCCGGGCGGCGCGGAGCCCCGGGCGCACGACCTGCGCCAGCCGGCCCTGCGCGTCGGGGCGCCCCGCGAGCTCGGCTGGGCCGCCACCTTCCTGGCGTCCCCCTACGCCCGGTTCATCACCGGCCACACCCTGGTGGTGGACGGTGCGAACTGGCAGCGCAGGGAGCTCGTCGGCCCGCCGGTGACGACGGTGCGGGACCAGTTGGGGCGCGGTCCCTTCACCGGCTGACCGTCACTCCCACGCGCCCGCCTCCGCGAGGCCGAGCAGGGCGAGCCGGTCGGGGTCGGCCAGGATGTGCATCGCGACGATCCGGCCGTCGGCGACGGTGACGCCCATGACCGACATCGGCCGGCCGTCGACGAGCGCGACGACGCCCGCCTCCCCGTTGACCAGGACGAGCCGTGAACTCGCCGCGAACCGCGCGAAGGTGAGCGCCTGCCGGGCCACCGCCGCCGCGCCGCGGACCAGCTTGGACGCGGCCGCGCCGCCGACCAGCGGGCCCGCGTCGGCGCGCAGCACGACATCGGGGTCCAGGACGGCGACGAGTCCCTCGAAGTCCCCGCCGCGCGAGGCGGCGAGGAAGGCGTCGAGGACCTTCCGCTG
The DNA here is from genome assembly GCF_042737005.1 of Streptomyces sp. NPDC060027. Lineage (NCBI taxonomy): Bacteria > Bacillati > Actinomycetota > Actinomycetes > Kitasatosporales > Streptomycetaceae > Streptomyces > Streptomyces sp. NPDC060027. Next base: position 49,336 of record NZ_JBHWVI010000028.1, on the reverse strand, counting down.
CCGGATGACATCCCGCTCGGGCTCCGGGGCGTTTCCCTTGACGCGGCGGCGCGCCCGGCTCGCGAGCTGGCGGGTGGCGGCCGGGGAGCGGCCCACGATCGGAGCGATGTCGTCGAACGGCACCGCGAACATGTCGTGCAGCACGAAGGCGAGCCGCTCGGCGGGCTCCAGTGCCTCCAGGACCACCAGCAGGGCCAGCCCGACCGAGTCGGCCAGCAGCACCTCCTGTTCGGGGTCGATCCGGTCCAGGGAGCTGACGACGGGGTCGGGGACGAAGGTGCCGGAGGGTTCCAGGGGGTCCTCGCGGCGCGCGGCGCGTGAGCGGAGCATGTCCAGGCACACCCGGCCCACGACGGTGGTCAGCCAGCCGCCCAGGTTCCTGATCTCGTCCGGGTCGGCGCGGCCGAGCTTCAGCCAGGCCTCCTGGACCGCGTCGTCCGCCTCGCTGAGCGATCCCAGCATGCGGTAGGCCACGGCTCTGAGGTGTCCCCGGTGTGCCTCGAACCGGTCCGCCAGGAGTTCGCTGTCGCCCATCGGTCCCCCTGCCTCGTCGTACGGAACAGTGACCGATCAAAACACGGCGGTCACTTTCCCTCGAAGCGGGGCGCGCGGCGGGCGCCCTTGGCCGCGTATCCCTCGCCCGCGTCGTCGGAGGTCAGGGTGAGTGCGGCCGACAGGGCGGTCCGGTCGAGGGCCGCGCCGAGACCGGCGTCGGCGTACGCGTCGATGTCGTGCTTGACCCCCTGCACGGCGAGCGGCCCGTTCGCCGCGATCTCCGCGGCGACGGCGTGGGCTGTGTCGTCCAACGCGGCTTCCTCGGCGACGAGTTGGACGAGGTGCAGGCGTTCGGCCGTCGTGGCGTCCAGCCGTCTCCCGGTCAGCGCGAGGAACTTCGCCCACCCCGCGCCCGCCTCGCGCGCGATGCGCAGGTCCCCGCCGGCGTCGACCGCGAGCCCCAACTGGGCCTCGGGAAGGGCGAACACGGCGTCCCGGGAGGCGATCCTGATGTCCGCCATCAGCGCCAGTTCGAACCCGAAGCCGAGGCAGTAGCCCCGCACGGCCGCGACGACGGGCTGCGGCAGCCGGGCGAAGGCGGCGAAGCGCTCGTGGGCCCAGCGGATGCCCTCGTAGTACGCGCGGGCCCGCTCGGCGCCCGAGCGACCGGTGATCGCGCCGCCCGGGGCGGTCACGTCGATCCCCGCGCAGAAGGCGCGCCCCTCGGCCCGCAGCAGGACCACCCGGATCGACGGATCGAAGCGGATCCGGTCGGCGTAGAGGCCGAGTTGGCGCGTGGACTCCCAGCTCCACGCATTGAGTTTCGCCGGACGACAGAGGGTGAGGACGCCGATGCCGGCCTCGGTGTCGAGGCGCAGCCGCTCCTCGCCCTTCGGGATGTCCGTGCGCGTGGTGTCGATCATCCGTACCCCCTCGGTATTCTGACGGATCGTCAGAATACCGAGGGGGTACGTCGAAGGACCCGGACGCCGGGGTGGCGGAGGGCTCAGACGTCGTCGCGCGTGAGCGCGAGCAGCCGGTCCAGGACGCGCGGGCCGCCGGCCCGTACCCCGTCGTGCTCGAACTCGTCGGTCACCCAGGTGCGCAGGCCCCGGACGGCACGCGCGGTGCGCAGGGAGTGGTCGGCGTCGACGTACATGTCGTCGTGGTAGACCGCCGCCGCGACCGGTACCTCGTTCGCGGCGAGCCGGGCCGGGTCGTACAGCGGCGCCCAGTCGGTGCGGGCGGCCAGTTCCTCGGCGGTCTCCCGCAGCGGGCGCAGCGCCGGGTCGGTCTCGAAGGTCCAGGGGTGCACGGACTCGCCGGTGAACAGCAGCGGTCCGTCGTCCGCGAGGGTCTTGGCCGCGTCGAACTGCGGGAACTCGGCACGCACGCGTTCGGCGGACCAGGCGGTGGGGCGGCCGCCCTGGGCGTAGCAGGCCTCGTGGACCAGCGCGTACAGGGGGTGTCCCGCGAACGAGAGCAGCCCCTGGACGTCCTCCTGGAAGGCGTCGGAGAGCGCCGGGCCCTGCGGGGTGCGGACGAAGGCGTCCTCCAGCAGGAAGTGCAGCCGGTGGCTGCCCTCGCTGCCGCCGAGGAGGATGCCCAGCGACTGGAACGCCTCGACGGTCAGGCGGTAGCCGCCGCTCAGGACCGGCTCGTGCTGGAGCAGGTGCTCCGCGATCCGTCGGGCGCGCTCGACGTCCTGCGGGTAGCGCGCGTAGTGCGCGGCGACCTTGCGCTCGATGCGCGGGTACGCCGCGCGGTAGACGTCGTCCGCGTGTCCGTCGAGGGTGGGCAGGCCGCCGGTGATGACGGCCGCGCTCAGCCCCTCGGGGGCGCTGGACAGGTAGTGCACGGTGCAGAAGCCGCCGAAGCTCTGACCGAGGACCGTCCAGGGCGCTCCGCCGGTGAGTCCGGGCCGGATGGCCTCGCAGTCCCGGACGATGGAGTCGGCGCGGAAGAGCGCGAGGTAGTCGGCCTGCTCGCGGGCGCCGCCGCGCAGCGGGAGCGTCTGCCGGTTGGCGGGCGTGGAGTGTCCGGTGCCGCGCTGGTCCAGCAGCAGGACGCGGAAGTCCTTCAGGGCCCGGTCGAGCCAGGCCTGCCGGCCGACGAAACGATTCGCCCCGAATCCGGGGCCACCCTGGAGGTAGACCATCCAGGGCAGGTCCTGATGCGCCTTGTCTCTCGCGACGACCTCGCGGGCGAACAGTTCGATGGTCTCCCCGGCCGGGTGGTCGTGGTCCAGGGGCACGGTGAAGCGGTGATCGGTGAGGACGACACCGGGCTGGCGGTAGCTGACGGTCAACAGGGCTCCCGAGACGTACGGATTCCAGGCTGCGTCCCAGTTGAGCACATGTTCCCCGAGCTCCGCGGCCCGGGGATCAAGAAAATGAACTGAACAGTGACTCAGCAGGACGGTAACGGGGAACTGAACCGCTGGTCAGCGCGCCGCCAGGCTGGAGTGGCGCACCACCAGTTCCGGCTGGAGCACGACCCGGCGGTGCTCGTGCGGTGCGGGCGCGGTCTCGGAGTCGATCTCCTCCAGGAGCAGCTCCGCGGCGAGGGCACCCATGGTCACGGCGGGCTGGCGCACGGAGGTGAGGGGTACGGCCGCGGCGGCGGCGAACTCGATGTCGTCGTAGCCGACGATCGCGAGGTCGTCGGGCACGCCGACGCCGGCCGCGTACATGGCCTGCAGGACGCCGAGCGCGAGCAGGTCGTTGGCGCAGAAGACGGCGGTGGGCCGCTCGGCGAGGCCGAGGAGCCGCGCGCCGGCGTCGCGCCCGGCGGCCACGTCGAGGCGCTCGGTCGGCAGCTCGCGCAGACTGCCCGGGCCGAGGCCCGCCTCGGCCAGGGCGTTCAGCGCGCCCGTGCGGCGGTCCCTGACCTGGCTGAGGCCGGGCGGCCCGCTGACGTACGCGATCGAACGGTGTCCCGCGTCCACGAGGTGCCGGACGGCGAGGGCGCCGCCCGCCACGTCGTCGACCGAGACGGAGCACTCGGTGGTGCCGTCGGCGACCCGGTCGACCAGCACGAACGGGATGCCGTTGCGGCGGAACGCCTCGATGTTGCGCCCGCTCGCGTCGGACGGCGTCAGCAGCACCCCGCGCACCCGCTGCTCGGCGAAGAGCGACAGGTAGTCGGCCTCCTCGCTCGGGCTCTGCGCGCTGTTGCAGACCATCACCCCGAGTCCGGCGTTCCGTGCGGCGCGCTCGGCGCCGCGCGCGACGTCCACGAAGAACGGGTTGCCCATGTCGAGGACGAGAAGCCCCATGATGCGGCTGTGCCCGGCCCGCAATTGGCGTGCCGACTCGCTGCGTACATATCCGAGCCGGTCGATGGCGGACAGGACGCGTGCCCTCGTCTCGGAGGCCACCGAGTCGGGGCGGTTGATCACGTTCGAGACCGTGCCGACGGAGACTCCGGCGGCACGGGCGACGTCCTTGATACCCACCGACTGGGCCATCAGGCGGGAACCTCCGGGAGAAGAACGAAAAGCGGCGGGCAGGCCCTCACATTACCCGCGAGCGGGCCGGAACCAGTGGTCATGAGGGCAGCCGGAAATCGACGACGCGCAGCGCCGAGGGCGTGGTCCCGCTGGACCTCTCCTGGTACATCACGGACAGGATTCCGTCCTGCGGGACGCGCGTCTCGTCGATCACGACCTCGCCGAAGGCGTTCAGGCCGCTGCCGTCGAACAGGAGCTTCCAGTCGGTGTGTCCGGAGGACTTCGAGGCGCCGGCGATCCGTCCGAACGGCATGATCGCGTAGGCGTTGTCGTACCGGTCCAGGACCAGCCTGGTGCGCTGGCTGGAGTTCAGGGCGATCGGGATCTCGGTCTTGGTCCAGCCACCCGAGGCGTTCTTGCGCAGGTGGAAGGCCCGGCCGTTGGCCGTGCGGTCCGTCACGTAGTTGGTGGTGCACTGCCCGAAGCGCCCGGGCACATAGCTGATGATCGCGTGCGGCAGGCCCGCCGAGTCGGTGGCCTGGCTCTCCTGGTTCATCAGGGAGTGGTCGGGGTCGAGGGAGTCGACGACGAGTCCGGCGTCGGTGACGGCGACGGTGTCGGAGCTGCCGGTGGTGCCGACGAGGGTCCCCGCGTCGTTGCGCCAGCTGCGGCCCCGGTCGGTGGAGTAGACATAGCCGGTGTCGTGGTTGGTGATGCCGCCGGCGTTGCACATCACGGCGGCGCTCTGCTCGCGCCAGGTGAAGAAGGAGTGCAGCCGGCCGTTCACGTCGTAGTCGATGCCGTGCAGGTACATGTTGCGGGCCGTGCTGGACCCGTGCGTGCTGGTGTACGTCCCTGTCGAGGCGGACCACTCGCCGAGCGCGGTCCAGGCCGAACCGCTGTACTCGGCGAGGGCGTTGCGTCCGTTCCCGGAGACGCCGACGCGGTAGCTGAGCTGGAGTCCGCCGGCCGGGGTCGCGATGAACTGCGGGTAGGTGAACTGCGTGGTGAGGGGGAGCCCGTCCAGGGAGGTCTGGACGGACCCGAACACGGCGGAGGTCCAGGCCGTCGAGGCGGCGTTGTCGAGCAGCCCGGCCACCGACTTGACGTAGAAGAAGCCGTCGCTGTGCGAGTCCATGTTCAGGTGCAGCCGGCCGTCGGTCCTGGAGACGCCCATGGAGATGACGTTGTGGGAGTCGCTGCTCTTGAGCTTGTGGGCGAGCGTGACCTTCGACCAGGTGGTGGCACCGAGCGCGCGGCGGGCGACGACCGCGCTGCGGTCGGCGGTGTACCAGGCCGCGTACTGGTAGCCGCGGTAGGTCAACAGGCCGTTCTTCTGAAACGAGTTGTTGTTGACCAGACCGTCGTAGGAGACGAAGTAGAGCGCCTGGGCGTCGAGTTGGGAGGTGCCGGTCTGGGTGGCGGAGGGGCCGGGAACGGCAGCTCGGGCGGTCCCGGCGGTAAGGGCGGGGCCTGCCACGGCGCCCAGCAGGGCCGTCGTCAGCACGGTGCGTCGTCTCATGTACGGGCTCCTCGATCGGGCTGCGGGCGGGTGAGTCGGGGCGGGCTGTTCAGGCGAGGTGGAACACTTCGGTGAGAGGTTTCATGGCCTCGTCGGGTCTGGCGCCGTCCAGCGATGTGAAGAACGGCGCCATCTCCGCCTGCCAACGGGCATTGACGTCGGTGGCTTCCATGGCGGCCTGCGCGGCCGCGAAGTCCTCGGTCTCCAGGTAGCCGACCAACAGGCCGTCCTCGCGCAGGAACAGCGAGTAGTTGTGCCAGCCGGTGGCCGAGAGCGCGTCGAGCATCTCGGGCCACACGGCGGCGTGCCGCTCGCGGTACTCGTCGAGGCGGTCCGCACGGACCTTCAGCAGAAAGCACACACGGTGCATCAATGACCCTCCGGGGCCTGGGAGTCGAACCGGCGGGACCGGCAGGACGTCAGAACGTCGAGCCGTCAGCCGTCAGCCGTCAGAAGTCAGAAGTCGAACTGGTCGATGTTCTTGGCGTCGAAGACGGTCGGCTTGCCGAGGTTGATGACGCCGTCCTTGCCGATGGTGAAGGAGCCCATGTCGCCGGCCTTGAAGGTCTCGCCCTCCTTGCCGGTGATCTGCCCCGAGGACAGCGCCACGGCCGTACGGGCGGCGAGCTCGCCGAGCTTCGCCGGGTCCCAGAGCTCGAAGCCCTCGACAGTGCCGTTCTTGACGTACTTGCGCATGTCGTTCGGGGTGCCGAGGCCGGTCAGCTTGACCTTGCCCTTGTACTTGGAACCGGACAGGTACTGGGCGGCGGCCTTGATGCCGACGGTGGTCGGGGAGATGATCCCGGCGAGCTTGGGGTGCTCCTGGAGGAGGCCCTGGGTCTGCTGGAAGGACTGCTGGGCCTCGTCGTTGCCGTAGGCGACCTTGACCAGCTTGATGTCCTTGTACTTGGGGTCCTTCAGCTCCTCCTTCATGTAGTCGATCCAGGTGTTCTGGTTCGTCGCGGTCTGCCCGGCGGACAGGATCGCGATCTCGCCCTTGTAGCCGATCTGCTTCGCGAGCAGCTGCACCTCGGTGCGGCCCAGGTCCTCGGCGCTGGCCTGCGAGACGAAGGCGTTGCGGCAGTCGGCCTTGGTGTCGGAGTCGTAGGTGACGACCTTGATCTTGTTCGTCATGGCCTGCTTGAGCGCGGTGCACAGGGCGCCCGGGTCCTGCGCGGAGACCGCCATCGCGTCGACCTGCTGCTGGGTGAGGGTGTTGACGTAACTCACCTGGCCGCTGGTGTCGGTGGCGCTGCTGGTGCCGACCTCCTTGTACTTCGAGCCCAGTTCCGTCAGCGCCTTCTCGCCGCCCTTGTCGGCGGAGGTGAAGTAGGGGTTGTTGACCGCCTTCGGCAGGAAGCCGACGGTCAGCCCCTTCTTGGTGGCCGCGTTCGGGTCGGCCTTGCCGCCGGCGGCGGCGTTGGAGCCGCCCGAGTCCTTGACGTCGTCCTTGGTGGTGCCGCCGCAGGCGCTGACGGCCAGGGCGAGGGAGGTGACGGCGGCGAGCGCCGCACAGGTACGGCGGATCGATGACTTGCGCATGGCTGACGGTCCTTTACGAGGGTGAGCGGAGCGGGGTTACGAGATCGGAGTCGAGGCGGCTCTGCGGCCCGCCCTCGCTACGGAGATCTGCCGTGCGACCCGGGGGCCGAGCACGGAGACGACCAGCAGAACGCCGGTGACGACGATCTGCGACTGCGCGGAGACATTGAGGAGGCTCATCACGTTCTGCAGCGCGCCGAGCAGGAAGACTCCCGCGATCGCGCCGCCGAGCGTGCCCTTGCCGCCGTCGAAGTCGATACCACCGAGCAGGACGGCGGCCACGACGGACAGTTCGAGCCCGGTGGCGTTGTCGTAGCGGGCGCTGGCGTAGTGCAGGGCCCAGAACACGCCGGTCAGGGAGGCCATGAGGCCGGTGGCGACGAACAGGAGCAGCTTCTGCCGCTTGACCCGGATGCCGGCGAACCGGGCCGCTTCCTCGTTGGCGCCGATCGCGAACGCGGAGCGCCCGAAGGGGGTGGCGTGCAGCACGACGACGGCGACGGCGAGCAGCACCAGGAAGAGCGGGAGGGCCCGCGGGACGAAGGTGTCCCCGATGCGTCCTGCGGCGAAGTCCAGGTACTGGGTGGGGAAGTCGGTGACCGCGTCGGAGCCGAGCACGATCTGCGCGATGCCCCGGTAGGCGGCGAGCGTGCCGATGGTGACGGCGAGGGACGGCAGTCCGAGCCGGGTCACCAGCAGGCCGTTGACCAGCCCGCACACCACGCCGAGCAGCAGACAGAGCGGGATGATCGTCTCGATGGCCATGCCCTGGTTCCACAGGGCGCCCATCACCGAGCCGGAGAGGCCGGCCGTGGAGGCGACGGACAGGTCGATCTCACCGGCCACCACGAGCAGGGTCATCGGCAGGGCGGTCAGCGCGATCGGCAGGGTGTTGCCGATCAGGAACGACAGGTTGAGCGCGTTGCCGAAGCCGTCCACGAGGGAGAAGGAGAAGAGCAGCAGGACGATGAGGAGGGCGCCGACGACCGTGTCCCAGCGGACGGCGCGCGCGAGAGCGGAGTCAGCCATGGCGGGCGTTCCTCTTCTTCAGGGCGGAGGCCACGCGCAGCGCGACGATCCGGTCGACCGCGATGGCGAGGATGAGCAGGATGCCGTTGATGGCGAGCACCCAGACGGAGCTGACGCCGAGCGCGGGCAGCACGCTGTTGATGGAGGTGAGCAGCAGCGCGCCGAGCGCGGCTCCGTAGACGCTGCCGGAACCGCCGGTGAAGACGACGCCGCCGACCACGACCGCGCTGACGACGGTCAGTTCGTATCCCGTGCCGGTGCCGGAGTCGACGTTGCCGAACCGGGCGAGGTACAGGGCGCCGGCCAGTCCCGCGAGGCCGCCGCAGACGATGTACGCGGTCAGGAGGCGGTTGCGGACCGGGATGCCGGCCAGCCGCGCGGCCTCGGGGTTGGAGCCGAGCGCGTAGAGCTCGCGGCCGCTGCCGAAGTGCTTGAGGTAGTACGCGGTGACCACCAGCACGGCCACGGCGATCAGGGCGAGATACGGGACCGCCGAGATGCCGCCGGAGCCGAAGTCGACGAAGCCGCCGGGCAGGTCGGCCGCGGTGATCTGGCGGGAGCCGACCCAGATGGAGTCGATGCCGCGGATGATGTAGAGCGTGCCGAGGGTGACGACGAGCGCGGGTACCTGACCGAGGCTGACGAGCAGTCCGTTGACCAGTCCGCAGCCGATGCCGAGCAGTACCGCGAGGAACACCGCGACGACGGGGTTGCCGCCGCCCTGCAGATAGGTGCCGGCCGCGAAGGCGCTGATGCCGAGCGTGGAGCCGACCGACAGGTCGACGTTGCGGGTGATGACGACGAGGGACTGGCCGGTGGCGACCAGCACGAGGATGGTCGCGTTCAGCAGCAGGTCCTTGATGCCCTGCTCGGAGAGGAACTCGCTGTTGCCCAGCTGAGTGATGACGGTCATCACCAGGAAGACGGCCAGGATGGCGAGTTCGCGCATCTTGAAGACGCGGTCCACCAGCCGGGTGCCGCTCGACCTGGGCACCTCGGTGGCGGGGGCGGGCGTGGGCGCGGTCACCGTCATGCGGCGGCCCTCCGGGGGATGATCGGGGTCATTCGGGCAGCCCTCTCGATGGCTGTCATGCGGCGGCCCTCCCGGTGGCGGCGGCCATCACGGATTCCTCGGTGGCTTCGGAACGTGGGATCTCGGCCGTGAGCCGGCCCTCGTACATCACGAGCACGCGGTCGGCCATGCCGAGGATCTCGGGCAGATCGGAGGAGATCATCAGGACGGCCACCCCGTCGGCGGCCAACTCGCTGAGCAGACGGTGCACTTCGGCCTTGGTGCCGACATCGATGCCGCGCGTCGGCTCGTCGACGATCAGCACCTTGGGGCCGGTGGCCAGCCACTTGGCGAGGACGACCTTCTGCTGGTTGCCGCCGGAGAGCGTGGCGACGGTGTCGGCGATCCGGGCGTACTTCACCTGGAGCCTGACCGCCCAGTCGAGGGAGCGGCTGCGCTCGGCGCCGCGGTCCATCAGGCCCGCCCTGACCGTCGTACGCAGCCCGGTCAGGCCGATGTTGCGCTCGATGGACATGTCCATCACCAGGCCCTGGGCGCGCCGGTCCTCGGGGACGAGGGCGAGCCCGGCGGCCATGGCGGTGGAGGGGGCGCCGTTCGTCAGCGCGTGGCCGTCGACCTCCACCTCTCCGGCGTCCCAGCGGTCCACGCCGAACACCGAGCGCGCGACCTCCGTGCGGCCGGCGCCGACGAGCCCGGCGAGCCCGACGATCTCGCCGCGCCGGACGTCGAAGGAGACATCGGTGAAGACGCCCTCCCGGGTCAGGCGGCGCACGCTCAGGGCGACTTCGCCCGCCTCGACGTCCTGCTTGGGGTAGAGCTCGTCGAGGTCGCGGCCGACCATCCGGCGTACGAGGTCGTCCTCCGTCATGCCATCGAGCGGCTCGCTGGAGATCAGGGCCCCGTCGCGCAGGGTCGTGACGCGCCCGCAGATCTGGAAGATCTCCTCCAGCCGGTGCGAGATGAACAGCACCGCCGAGCCCTGCTCGCGCAGGGCTCGGACCACACCGAACAGCCGGGCCACCTCGCTGCCGGTCAGGGCGGCGGTCGGTTCGTCCATGATCAGGACGCGGGCGTCGAAGGAGAGCGCCTTGGCGATCTCGACGATCTGCTGGTCGGCGATCGACAGACCGCGTGCCGGGCGCTCGGGGTCGAGTTCGACACCGAGGCGCTTCATCAGGGCGGCGGTCGCCGCGTGGGTCGCCCTGTGGTCGATGCGGCCGAGCGCACGCCGGGGCTGACGGCCCATGAAGATGTTCTCGGCGATCGAGAGGTCGGGGAAGAGCGTGGGCTCCTGGTAGATCACCGCGATGCCCGCGTCGCGGGCGTCGGCGGGACCGTGGAAGACGGTGGGTTCGCCGTCCAGCAGCACCTGGCCGGCGTCCGGTCGGTGCACGCCGGCGAGCGTCTTGATGAGGGTCGACTTGCCCGCGCCGTTCTCTCCGGCGAGCGCGTGCACCTCGCCGGGGAACAGTTCCAGGGACACGTCCCGCAGGGCGCGCACGGCACCGAAGGACTTCGAAAGGTCCTTCAGTGCCAGCACCGGGGCCGGTCCCGTGTCGGACGGGTGGGTCATGAGGGGCTCCTCGACGACGTCGGCGGGACGGCCCCCACAGCGTCGTGAAAGGTTTCAATTGGGTTGCCGGGACGTTAGGCAGGTCACCCAGGTCACGTCAATGGGTTCGTGTCGAAATTCTTCGACGGCCCTGTGTCACAACAGGGTCACGGTGAACGGTCCACGCCGGAGGGGTTGACAGCCTTTCGGGGTGCTCATAGCTTCAGCTCCTGAATCGTTTCAGACGCCATGTTCAGGAAGCCCCGTGAGCAGCACCGCGGGAAGCCCTGCGGGAAGTCCCTCGGGACCCGTCCCGGACAGCCGTCACGACACGGTTCCGCAAGCCGTCGAGGAAGCCGTTCCCATTCGAAGTCGTAGGAGTCCCGAAGTGACCGAGTTCGCCGCGGTGAAGGCCGCGCTCAAGACCCAGGCCGTCGAGACGCCGTCGTGGGCGTACGGGAACTCGGGAACCCGATTCAAGGTGTTCGCGCAACCGGGCGTGCCCCGGACCCCCCAGGAGAAGCTGGACGACGCCGCCAAGGTGCACGAGTTCACCGGCGCGGCCCCGACCGTCGCGCTGCACATCCCCTGGGACAGGGTCGACGACTACGCGGCGCTGGCGAAGCACGCCGAGGAACGCGGCCTGAAGCTGGGCGCGATCAACTCCAACACCTTCCAGGACGACGACTACCGGCTCGGCTCCGTCTGCCACCCGGACGCGGCGGTGCGCCGCAAGGCCGTCGATCACCTGCTCGAATGCGTCGACATCATGGACGCGACGGGTTCCCAGGACCTGAAGCTGTGGTTCGCCGACGGGACGAACTATCCCGGCCAGGACGATCTGCGGGAGCGCCAGGACCGGCTGGCCGAAGCTCTGGCGCAGGTCTACGCGCGGCTCGGCGACCACCAGCGGATGCTGCTGGAGTACAAGTTCTTCGAGCCCGCCTTCTACGCGACGGACGTCCCCGACTGGGGCACGGCGTACGCGCACTGCCTCAAGCTCGGCCCCAAGGCGCAGGTCGTGGTCGACACCGGGCACCACGCGCCCGGCACCAACATCGAGTTCATCGTCGCCACGCTGCTGCGCGAGGACAAGCTCGGCGCCTTCGACTTCAACTCGCGCTTCTACGCCGACGACGACCTGATGGTGGGCGCGGCCGACCCCTTCCAGCTGTTCCGGATCATGTACGAGGTGATCCGCGGCGGCGGCTTCTCCCCGGACGTCGCGTTCATGCTCGACCAGTGCCACAACATCGAGGCGAAGATCCCGGCGATCCTCCGCTCGGTCATGAACGTGCAGGAGGCCACCGCCAAGGCGCTCCTCGTCGACCGCGGCGCGCTCGCCGAGGCGCAGCGGGCCGGGGACGTGCTCGCCGCGAACGCGGTGGTGATGGACGCGTACAACACGGACGTACGGCCGCTGCTCGCCGAGGTCCGTACGGAGCTGGGGCTCGATCCCGACCCGGTGGCCGCGTACCACCGGTCGGGGTGGGCCGAGCGGATCGCCGCCGAGCGGGTCGGGGGCACCCAGGCGGGGTGGGGGGCCTAGGGGGGCCTGGCCCCGTTACCGGCGCCTCCTTGCTCGCCGAGGGGGCTGCCCCTGCGGGTTCGGAGCAAGCCTTCCGGGCCCCGTCTGCCCCACCGGGCGGTCCGCGGGACGCGGGAGTCGTCGTGGCCGGTCGCGCAGTTCCCCGCGCCCCTGAGGGGCACCCTTCCTCGGGTTCGTTCCCCAGTGAACCCACACCCTCTCCTTAAGGACCTGGAACATGGCACCCCATCCCGAAGCCGCCGCTCTGCTGGCTCGGTCGCGCCGGCTCGGCGCCGATCCCCGCAACACCAACTACGCGGGCGGCAACACGTCCGCGAAGGGCACCGACACCGACCCCGTGACCGGCGGGGACGTGGAGCTGATGTGGGTGAAGGGGTCGGGCGGCGACCTCGGCACCCTCACCGAGGCCGGACTCGCGGTGCTGCGGCTCGACCGGCTCCGGGCGATGACCGAGGTGTACCCGGGCGTCGAGCGCGAGGACGAGATGGTCGCCGCGTTCGACTACTGCCTGCACGGCAAGGGCGGTGCGGCGCCGTCGATCGACACGGCGATGCACGGGCTCGTCGACGCCCCGCACGTCGATCATCTGCACCCCGACTCGGGGATCGCGCTCGCCTGCGCGGCGGACGGGGAGAAGCTGACCGCCGAGTGCTTCGGCGACAGCGTGGTGTGGGTGCCGTGGCGCCGGCCCGGTTTCCAGCTGGGACTGGACATCGCGGCGGTCAAGGAGGCCAACCCGGGGGCCGTCGGTTGTGTCCTGGGCGGCCACGGCATCACCGCCTGGGGCGCCACCGCCGAGGAGTGCGAGCGCAACTCGCTGCACATCATCCGCACCGCCGAGGCCTTCCTTGCCGACCGCGGGAAGGCGGAGCCGTTCGGACCGGTCGTCGAGGGGTACGAGGCGCCGGCCGCGGCGGACCGCCACGAGCGCGCCGCCGCGCTGGCGCCGTACATCCGGGCCATCGCCTCCCAGGACCGTCCGCAGGTCGGCCACTTCACCGACTCGGAAGAGGTGCTGGACTTCCTCTCCCGGGCCGAGCACCCGAGGCTCGCGGCGCTCGGCACCTCGTGCCCGGACCACTTCCTGCGCACCAAGGTCAGGCCCCTCGTCCTCGACCTGCCGCCGACCGCCTCCCTCGACGAAGCGGTCGCCCGGCTCGGGGAACTGCACGCCGAGTACCGCGTGGAGTACGCCGCCTACTACGAGCGGCACGCGCTGCCCGACTCCCCCGCGATGCGCGGCGCGGACCCGGCGATCGTGCTGGTCCCCGGGGTCGGGATGTTCTCCTTCGGCAAGGACAAGCAGACGGCACGGGTGGCGGGCGAGTTCTACGTCAACGCGATCAATGTGATGCGGGGCGCCGAGGCCGTCTCGACGTACGCGCCGATCGAGGAGTCGGAGAAGTTCCGCATCGAGTACTGGGCTCTGGAGGAGGCCAAGCTCCAGCGGATGCCGAAGCCCAAGCCGCTCGCCACGCGAGTGGCGCTGGTGACGGGCGCGGGCAGCGGGATCGGCCGGGCGATCGCCGAGCGGCTGGTGGCCGAGGGCGCGTGTGTCGTGGTCGCGGACCTGAACGCCGAGGGCGCCGCCGAGGTGGCCGCCGAGCTGGGCGGTCCCGACAAGGCCGTCGCCGTCGCCGTGGACGTCACCTCCGAGGAGCAGATCGCCGAGGCCTTCGAGGCGGCGGCGCTGGCCTTCGGCGGTGTCGACCTGGTGGTCAACAACGCGGGCATCTCCATCTCCAAGCCGCTGCTGGAGACCACCGCGAGGGACTGGGACCTCCAGCACGACATCATGGCCCGCGGCTCCTTCCTCGTCTCGCGCGAGGCGGCCCGGGTGATGATCGCGCAGCGACTGGGCGGCGACATCGTCTACATCGCGTCCAAGAACGCGGTCTTCGCCGGCCCCAACAACATCGCCTACTCCGCGACCAAGGCCGACCAGGCGCATCAAGTGCGTCTCCTGGCAGCCGAGTTGGGCGAACACGGCATCCGGGTCAACGGCGTCAACCCCGACGGGGTCGTGCGCGGCTCGGGCATCTTCGCGGGCGGCTGGGGCGCGCAGCGGGCGGCGACGTACGGCATCGAGGAGGAGAAGCTCGGCGAGTTCTACGCCCAGCGGACCATCCTCAAGCGGGAGGTGCTGCCGGAGCATGTCGCGAACGCGGTCTTCGCGCTGACGGGCGGGGACCTGACGCACACCACGGGACTGCACGTCCCGGTCGACGCCGGCGTCGCCGCCGCGTTCCTGCGATGACGTCGATGAGCGCCGCGCACACCTACGCCGCGGTCGACCTCGGCGCGTCCAGCGGACGCGTCATGGTCGGCCGTGTCGGCCCGGACACACTGGAGCTGGCCGAGGCGCACCGCTTCCCGAACCGGCCGGTCCGGGTCCCCGAAGGGCTGCGCTGGGACATCCTGGCGCTGTACGCGGGGATCCTCGACGGACTCCGCGCGGCCGGTCAGGTCGACTCCGTCGGCATCGACAGCTGGGCGGTGGACTACGGCCTGCTGGACGCGGACGGGGCGCTGCTCGGCAATCCCGTGCACTACCGCGACGCCCGCACCGAGGGCGTCGCGGAGAAGGTGTGGGCGAGTGTGCCCGCCGCCGAGCTGTACGCGGCGACGGGGTTGCAGTACGCGCCGTTCAACACCCTGTATCAGCTGACGGCCGCGCGTTCGTCCGTCCGACTGGCCTCCGCACAGCGCCTGTTGCTGATCCCGGATCTGCTGTCTTACTGGCTCACGGGCGAGGCGGGCACCGAGCTCACCAACGCCTCCACGACCCAGCTGATCGATCCGCGGACCCGCGACTGGTCGTACGGTCTCGCGGAGCGGCTCGGTGTCGACCTCGGGCTGTTCGCCCCGTTGCGCCGTCCCGGCGACCCGGCCGGGTCCCTGCTGCCGCGTGTGCTGGAGGAGACCGGGATGACCGGCCCGGTGCCGGTGACGACGGTCGGTTCGCACGACACCGCCTCGGCCGTGGCCGCCGTTCCCGCCACCGGCGAGCGGTTCGCGTACATCTGCACCGGCACCTGGTCCCTGGCGGGCCTGGAGCTGGACGCGCCCGTCCTCACCGAGGCGAGCCGGGCCGCCAACTTCACCAACGAGCTGGGCCTGGACGGCACGGTCCGCTATCTGCGCAACATCATGGGCCTGTGGCTGCTCCAGGAGTGCATGCGCGAGTGGGGCCACCCCGACCTCGGTGAACTCCTCACGGCCGCCGCCGAGGTGGCGCCGCTG
Source organism: Streptomyces sp. NPDC060027 (assembly GCF_042737005.1). NCBI lineage: Bacteria > Bacillati > Actinomycetota > Actinomycetes > Kitasatosporales > Streptomycetaceae > Streptomyces > Streptomyces sp. NPDC060027. The sequence goes on along the minus strand of NZ_JBHWVI010000028.1, from coordinate 33,920 downwards.
CGCTCCGTCGTGGACGCGGGCGACCCGGCGTTCCTCGCGCCGGGCCGGATGCCGTCGCGGATCGCGGACGCCTGCCGGGACTCGGGGCAGCCGGTGCCCGAGTCACGTGCCGAGATCACCCGCTGCATCCTCGACTCCCTCGCGCTCGCCCACCGCCGGGCCATCGAGGAGGCGCAGTCCCTCGCCGACCATCCGGTCGACGTCGTGCACATCGTCGGCGGCGGCACCCGCAACGAGCTGCTGTGCCGGCTCACCGCCGACGCCTGCGGTCTGCCGGTCGTGGCGGGACCGGCGGAGGCGGCCGCGCTCGGCAACGTCCTCGTCCAGGCGCGGGCGCACCGCCTGGTCGGCGAACGCGCCGAGATGCGCGGTCTCGTGGCGCGCACGCAGCCGCTCCGCCGCTATGAGCCGCGGGGCGACACGGCGGCGTGGCGCGCGGCCGAGGCGCGGTTCGGCGCGCGGTGAGACCCGGCCGATCCGGTGGGCGCGCGCTGCCTCCCCCGTTGCGCGCCCGCCGCGTACCCTGCACCCATCCGATGATCGAGACCATGGAGCTGCGATGCGTGTCGCACTGTTCCTGACCTGTGTCAACGACACGCTGTATCCGGACACCGGCCGCGCCGTGGTGAAACTGCTGACCGGACTGGGTGTCGACGTCGATTTCCCGATGGGGCAGACCTGTTGCGGGCAGGCGCACTACAACACCGGGTACCGCCATGAGGCCGAGCCGCTCGCCCGGCATTTCTCCGATGTGTTCGGGGACTACGAGGCGATCGTGACGCCGTCCGGGTCGTGCGGGGCGATGGTGCGGGAGCTGTATCCGCGGATGGGCGAGCGGGCCCGCGCGGAGGGGCGCGGCGACACTCTGGCCAGGACCCTGGCGCCGGTCGTGCCGAAGACGTACGAGCTCACGGAGTTCCTCGTCGACGTCCTCGGTGTGACGGATGTCGGCGCGTACTACCCGCACACGGTGACCTATCACCCCACCTGTCACGGCCTGCGCAGCCTGGGTCTCGGCGACCGGCCGCGCCGGCTGCTCCAGGCCGTCGAGGGACTCGAACTGCGCGAGCTGCCCGGCGCCGACGAGTGCTGTGGCTTCGGCGGGACGTTCGCCGTCAAGAACCCCGATGTCTCCGCGGCGATGGGTGCCGACAAGGTGCGCAACGCCGAGTCGACGGGCGCCGAGGTGCTGTGTGCCGCCGACAACTCGTGTCTGATGCATATCGGGGGCACGATGGGCCGTCTCAGGACGGACATGCGGCCGGTGCACATCGCGGAGATCCTGGCGAGCACGCGAGAGGAGCCGGGCGCATGAGCGGAACGTTCGTCGGAATGCCGGCCTTCCCGAAGGCGGCGCACGACGCCGTGCACGACGCCACCCTGCGCGGCAATCTGCGCCACGCCACCCACACCATCCGCGCCAAGCGCGCCAAGGCGGTGGCCGAGGTCTCCGACTGGGCGGCGCTGCGCGACGCCGGCAAGCGGATCAAGGACCACACGCTCCGTCATCTCGACCGCTATCTGGTGCAGTTGGAGGAGGCGGTGACGGCGGCCGGTGGCGTCGTGCACTGGGCCGCCGACGCCGAGGAGGCCAACCGGATCGTCACGGCCCTGGTGAAGATGACCGGCGAGAGCGAGGTCGTCAAGGTCAAGTCGATGGCCACCCAGGAGATCGGCCTCAACGAGGCCCTGGAGGCCGCGGGCATCCACGCGTACGAGACCGATCTCGCCGAACTCATCGTGCAGTTGGGCAAGGACCGGCCGTCGCACATCCTCGTCCCGGCGATCCACCGCAACCGCGGCGAGATCCGTGACATCTTCGTCCGCGAGATGGGCGCGTGGGGCCGCCCGGCGCCCGGGGGACTCACCGACACGCCCGCCGAGCTGGCCGAGGCGGCGCGCCTGCATCTGCGCGAGAAGTTCCTGCGCGCCAAGGTCGGCATCTCCGGCGCCAACTTCATGGTCGCCGAGACCGGCACCCTCGTCGTCGTGGAGTCCGAGGGCAACGGCCGGATGTGCCTGACGCTCCCCGAGACCCTGATCTCGGTCGTCGGTATCGAGAAGATCGTGCCGAGCTGGCGGGACCTGGAGGTGTTCCTGCAGACCCTGCCCCGCTCCTCCACGGCCGAGCGCATGAACCCGTACACCTCGACGTGGACGGGCACCACGGACGAGGACGGCCCCCAGAACTTCCATCTGGTCCTGCTGGACAACGGCCGCACCGACACGCTCGCCGACGAGGTCGGCCGCCAGGCGCTGCGCTGCATCCGCTGCTCGGCGTGTCTCAACGTCTGCCCGGTGTACGAGCGGGCGGGCGGCCACGCCTACGGCTCGGTCTACCCGGGACCGATCGGCGCCATCCTCAGTCCGCAGCTCCGGGGCACCGCGAGCGAGATCGACGCCTCCCTCCCGTACGCCTCCTCGTTGTGCGGGGCCTGCTACGAGGTCTGCCCGGTCGCCATCGACATCCCGGAAGTCCTCGTCCATCTGCGCGAGCGGATCGCGGAGGGCGGCCGGGCGACGCGGGAGGGGAACACGGTCGTGCTCAAGCCGGCCAAGGGGCACGCCGCCGAGCGGGCGGCGATGCGCGCGGCGCGCTGGGCGTTCAGCCACCCCGGCGCGCTGCGCACCGGGCAGCGCCTCGCGTCCCGGACCCGCCGCTTCCACCCGCGGACCCTGCCGGGCCCCGGCAGGGCGTGGAGCGAGACCCGTGATCTGCCCGCGGTTCCGGCGGAGTCGTTCCGTGACTGGTGGCAGCGCACGCGGGGCGGAAAGGACACGACGACGTGAGCAGCAGGGATCTGATCCTCGGCCGGGTGCGGCGGGCCCTCGCGGACGTACCCGCGGACGAAGGACCGTACGAGCGGGCCGTCGACCGGAGCTACCTGCGCGAGCACGGCGCGCGGAGTGTCGCGGAGACGGTGGATCTGCTCGCGGAGAACCTGGCGGACTACCGGGCGATCGTGCACCGCAGCACCGACGAGGAGCTGCCGTACCTCGTCATGCGGCTGCTCGCCGAACGCGGGACCCGGCACGTGCTCGTGCCTCCGGGACTCCCGCCGGAGTGGATGTCGGCGGCGGATCCCACCCGGGTCCACGACCGTGCCGTGAGCACGCCCCGGGAGCTCGACGAGGTGGGGAGTGTGGTGACCGGCTGCGCCCTCGCCATCGCCGAGACCGGCACGATCGTCCTCGACGGCGGCCCGGACCAGGGCCGCCGCCGGATCACCCTGATCCCGGACCACCACATCTGCGTCGTCCGGGTTCCCGACCAGGTGGTGGCCTCCGTACCGCAGGCCATGGAGCGCCTCGATCCGGCGCGCCCGCTGACCTGGATCTCCGGCCCCTCCGCCACCAGCGACATCGAGCTGGACCGGGTCGAGGGGGTGCACGGTCCGCGCACCCTGGAGGTGGTGCTGGTGAGCGCGGAATGACGGGCGCGGTTGGCGTGAGGCCATGATCCGGTTCGAGCAGGTCACCAAGCGCTACCCGGACGGTACGACGGCCGTGGACGACCTCTCCTTCGAGGTGTCCGAGGGCGAACTCGTCACGCTCGTCGGCCCGTCGGGCTGCGGCAAGACGACGACGATGATGGTGAACCGTCCGATCGAGCCGACGTCGGGCCGGATCCTGGTGAACGACGAGGACATCGCCACCGTCGACCCGGTCCGGCTGCGTCGGCGTCGCCGGGTGCGGTGCTGGGTACGCCGGCCACGCCGTACGTCGCCGAGTTCGTGGGCGCCGACCGCGGTCTGAAGCGGCTGTCGGTCACCACGATCGAGGTCGACGATCTGGAGCAGCCACCGGTCGCGCGGTGCGACGAGAGCGCGTCGTCGGCCGCCGCGCGGCTGCGTACGAAGGGTGCCCGCTGGGCCGTCGTCCTCGACGCCGACGGCGATCTGCACGGCTGGGTCGGCGTCGGCGAACTCGGCGCGGGCGGCCGGGTGGGCTCGCCCACCGGATGGGTTCCTGGGTCCCCGTGGGCGCTCCGCTGAAGCAGGCCTTCGGCGTGATGCTCCAGCACGACGCCGGCTGGGTCGCCGTCCTGGACGGGGCGCACTTCCTCGGCGTGCTCACCCCGGCGAAGCTGCACGAGGCCCTGCGGCGTTCGGTGGACGCGGACGCCCGGGGCGTGCCGCGCGGTCAGGTCGACTTCGACTCGGTGGCGGACGCCTGAGCGGCCCCGGTGGCGGACACCCGGTCTCTGGAACGCGCGGCACCCGGGGCGCGGGGCGCGGCGGCACCCGGGGCGCGGGGCGCCGGCGCTCCGGACCGATCAGGACAGCACGATCGGACAGCCGCGGCGCAGCACATGCTGGGCGGCACGCAGGTACAACGCCACGTAGAAGGCCGCGTCGAGGTCTTCGGTCCACGGCCCCGGGCGGACGGCGGCCGTGTCCTTCGCCGGCCCGTCCAGGAACCACATGGTCAGATCCAGGTTGTCGGACGTCGCCGGTATCTCGGGCGGCAGGTCGATGAGCCGCGCCAGCCGCTCGGCGATCGCGAGCACCTGGGGAGCGCCCGCGACCGTCGTCTCGTCCGAGTAGCCGGATTCGACGGGCAGACGGATCTCCTCGTCCAGCGATGTCGGCACGAGCGCCGACCAGCCGCACAGCGTCTCGGTCTCCTCCTCCGACAGATGGGCCCGGCACAGCTCGATGAAGCCCTCCATGGGAGGGCTCAGCTTCTCCTCGAACGTCGTCCCGGAGCCCCGGACGAGGGGTGTCTCCTCGGGCAGGGAGGTGTACGGCGGCAGGCCGCGCCGCAGCAACGCGCCGTTCAGCGCGGCGGCGAGCTCGCCGGATCCGATCGCGTCCTCGTCCCTGTCGTCATCGTCCTCACCGAACCATTCCCGCGCACCGACACTGACCAGATAGACACCCATGCCCGCAACGTACTGCGTGGCACTGACAGTCCCGGACCGCCAAACCCGCCCTCACTTCAGCAGGCCCTCGTCCTGCAGATACTTCCTGGCCACGTCCTGCGGGAGCCGTCGCCAGCTGTCCACCCGCTCGTTCATGGACGCCAGGGACGGTGTAGAGGATCATGGTCACCGCGAGGACCGGTCCCGCCGCCCAGCCCCAGCGGCGGGCGAGGACGGCGAGCGGCACGGCGAGGACGAGCGCGACGAGGACGGAGACCGCCGTGAGCTGGAGGTGCTGCACCGTCGCGTCGACGAGGATCTGACCGCGGGTGCTCAGATACGCGCCACAGATCCACTCGTCGCGCGCGAGGCAGCCATCCGGGGGCGCGGTCACGCGTCCATTGGACCGGACGGGCGAGGGCGACCGCGCGTTGTGGTGACCCGGACGGGGTGGCGCCGGACGCGTCGGGCGCCAGGATCGGTGAGGACCGGCACCGGCACCGGCACCCACCGGCATCGGCATCGGCATCGGCATCGGCATCGGAGGACGGCTGGACATGTACGGACCACGCGGGTCCTCCACTGTCGCCCACCGCTGTGCGAGCCGCGCGGTCCCGCCCCTCGACCGCTTGGCCGGTCCAGGAACGCACATCCGTGGGGCGCGAGGTGTTTGGAACGAGCCGACCTCGGTAGTGCGAACAGGGGCGGCACACGGCCCAACCGTTCCCGGGAGGGTTCGGCAGTGAGCTCGCCCCCGGCCGCCCGGGCCGAGGAGAAGGGCCCGGGCGGCCGAGCGAGCACTCCCCCGCGCTCCCGTGCCGCGCGACCGCGCTACGCGACGTCCGCCAGCGCCTGTTCGCGCACCGTGTCGCAGCAGGTGCTGATCAGCCGGGACACGTGCATCTGCGAGATGCCGAGCTCCTCGGCGATGCGGCTCTGCGTCAGACCGCGGAAGAACCTCAGGTAGAGGATGGTCCGCTCGCGCTCGGACAGGCCGCCGAGCAGCGGCTTCACGGCCTCGCGGTCGACGATCAGGTCGAAGCGGGCGTCGGGCTCGCCCAGGGCGTCGGCCAGCGCGTAGCCGCCCTCGGCGCCCGGCTGCTCGGCGTCCAGCGAGAGGGCCGTGCAGCGGTCCAGGGCCTCCAGGGCGGTACGTACGTCGTCCTCGTCGAGGTGCGCGCAGGTGGCGATCTCGGCGACGGTGGGGCGATGTCCCGGCGCCGTCTGGGACAGTTCCGTGAGCGCGGCGCGCACCTGGTTGCGCAGGTCCTGGACGCGGCGCGGCACATGCAGGATCCACAGGTGGTCGCGGAGGTGACGCTTGATCTCGCCCGTGATGGTCGGGATCGCATAGCTCTCGAAGGCGTGCCCCCGGCCGGGGTCGTACCGGTCGACGGCCTTGACCAGGCCGAGCGCCGCCACCTGGACGAGATCCTCGACGGATTCGCCCCGGCCGCGGAACCGCCCGGCGATGCGTTGCGCCATGGGCAGCCAGGACCGGACGATCTCGTCGCGCAGCGCCTTGCGCTCGGGGCCGTCGGGCAGTTCACCGAGCCGGACGAAGGCCGGGTCGGTGTCGGGGGCGTCGTCGTGCGGGTGCCGCTTCGTTCTGACCGGGACGCTCATGTCTCTCACGTCTCCCTCAGGAGGTGCTGTGTGGACAGTCACCATGGGAGGGCGCGCGGACGGCCGACAGGAGACCTTAGCGGTCCGGTGCACCCGGATCCCACGGGCGTGCCTCCTGTCCGAAGCACTGAAACAGCATATGCCCGGCATCGACACACGTAAACAAATTCGTGAATCACATCACGCATGGCGATCGGCCGACACTGGAGCGCGACGACGCCCCACCAGCCGGGTGCTCTCTTCGCACCGACATGATCACGGCGCCGACCAGGCACTACCCAGCGGCACTCACGCCGCGGTCACGCGACCGCCCCGGGCGCCGTGAGCGCGGTCCTGTGGCTGGTTGTCCGCGGGCCTAGGACCCCGCCGGCAGTCGACATCACTCACCGCGTCGCCTCTGTCCCCTCCTCTTCTTGGGGGCGTCTTCCACGTCCTCATCCGCTTCCTCGTCCTCGGATGCGTCCTCCGCCCCCTCTTCGCCCTCCACTTCCTCGTCCTCGGATGCGTCCTCCGCCCCCTCTTCGCCCTCCGCTTCCTCGTCCTCGTATGCGTCCTCCGCCCCCTCTTCGCCCTCCGCTTCCTCGTCCTCGTATGCGTCCTCCGCCCCCTCTTCGCCCTCCGCTTCCTCGTCCTCGTCCTCGTCCTCGTTTGCGGAGTCGGCGCCTTCCTCCGCATCGCCTTCGCCCTCACCCTCGGGCTCCTCGCCCTCGGATTCCTGCTGCTCGGCCTCTTCCTCTTCTACGGCGTCGTCGTGGGATACGACGACTTCTCCGTCCCGGATTTCGCCGCGCTGTCTCCGTCTTTCAAGTTCCCGGTTCAGCAGAGCCAGACGGGCCTACAGCACTCCCGGGTCATGCAGCTACGTCCTGCGTTCGGCACACATCACCGCACGGGACGGGGACCGTCCGAGACGGACTCGACTCCGATCGGCACACAAAGAAGTCCGCTCGCAGGCAATGCGCATGCCGCATTGCCTGCGTGTGTGTTCTGGCGGAACGCCGTTTGCCCGGGGCGTGGTTGGGCCCCGTGAGTCAGCCGACGCTCTGGTGCGCCAGCAGTTCGCCGTCGATGGCGTCGTCCTGCTGCTCGCACTGGGAGAGGGCCGGGCCAAGACCAAGAAGGTGGGGGCCCATTCGCCGATGCAGATTCCCCAGCGGTCGGCCCGGGCGATGTCGACGCCAGGCTCTATCTTCAAGGAGCCGGCCCAGGCGACGACGGTGAGGTCTGTGGAAGCCATGGCTGCCAGGTACGCGTCGGGGCTCTGCGGGGCGACTCGGTCTTCGTGCTCTCCTCACGGGCGCTGCGGATACCCATGTCATGCATCTTCTTGATGATCACGATGTGCTCCGTCCGCTAGCCCCCTCGACGGAATACCCGGACCACCCCGCCCTATTCGCACCATTGGTCAGAAATGCCCACTTGTGCCTAGCTCATTGGCTGGCACTCTGCAAGCTCGTCGCGACGCCCTCAAGCCCCGCCCGCCGTGGCAAGACAAGAGGCCCCTCGATGCATGGCCCCGACACAGATGCGGAAGGCCTGCAGATCCGAGGTCGGGAGGTGACCGAGTGAGGGTCCGCCGGCGTGGCCGTTCCATTTCAGCGGGCCGGGCGCCGGGGAGCGCGCCAGATGGAGCGGGCCACCAGGTAGAGCAGATCGACAATGAGTAGTAGTACGCCGATGGAAGCCAGATAGAGCATGCCGTCGACGGCCACGCCGACGGCGACCAGGGCGATTCCGGCGATGAGCAGGGTCAGGAAGAGGACCATGACGGGATGCCTCCTAGGAGCCGTGCGGTATTTGCGTGGCCTCTCGGCTCCGGCGGGATGCGCTGTGCCTGTGCTCGTTGTCTCGGCGGCCGAGGAGGGATGCGTGACGGCCCCGGCGCACAGGGCCGCTACATGCATGCCCAGATGTTCGGGTTCCGAGAATCCGGGACGCCTCGCAGCCGGTACCCCCGTCGGGCTTCGGCCTTCGGGATTCAGGCGGCGCGTCGGGCGCGGTGGCGGACTTCTCGGAGTCGGACCTTCGACGGGAGGCGGTCCAGGCCCGCGGATTCTCGTGCGTGCACGAGCGTTTCCCGGCTCAGGTGCCCCAGAATCTGCACCGGATCCGCGTGAGGCTCGAGCAACAGCCGCACTCGTGCGGTCGGAGTGGTACGCCCGCCCGTCAGCCGGACCTGCGCCTGCGAGACCCCGTCCAGGACTTGCACTTCTTCCTTGATCACGTTCTCCAGCGCGCGGCCGTCGAGCCGGGCCGTCGCGCCGTCTTCGCTGCTGACGAGGACCTGGTCCAGGCGGTGTCTGCGTTGCGCGAGGAGCCACCACAGCAGCAGGGCCAGCAGCACGGCGAGCACCGCGATGACGGTCGGCCACCACCAGTCCTCTTCCCGCCACCGGGTGCGTCCCTGGGTGCCCAGCACCACATCGTCCGGCCCGCGGAAGGGCCACCAGCCCGGCACGTCGAAATCCCAGTGGCGCTGCAGGTCCAGTGCGCCCAGCAGCACGCTGCCGCCCAGGGCGAACAGTCCGAGGCCGAGCAGTCCGAGCAGCACCCGGTTCGCTGTCTTGAGCATCGGATCACCTCAGCCCTTCTTGGGGCGTCGGACGCGCACGGCCAGCGTGGGCTGCCGGGCCAGGCCCAAGGACATCACGGCTTCGCCCAGTTCGGCGTTCAGGTCCGCGCGGACCTCGTCGAGATTGCGGAAATGTGCCTGTGCCCGCGCTTTGACCTTCCGGCGGCCGACAGTGACCCGTGCCGACTGGACACCGGACACCCGCATGGCCCGGTCACGCAGTATCAGGGCTGCTGCGCGGCGGTCGAGCCCGGCGCGGACCTCACCTGTCCCGGGGATACCGGTGGGCGGCCGCATGGGCAGCAGCCTGCGCAGCCCCGGCGTCACCGCCAGCAGGAAGAACCACAGACCGATGACCATCGCCACGGCGGCCCCGACGATCATCCAGATGTCGTCCAGTGGCCGTGTGGCCAGTTCCTCGGCGAGCCGCCGCCGCCAGTGCATCGCCGGCCGATCCGCCCGCACCGAGACCACGTCGTACAGGAGCAGTCCGACGGCGGCGGCGGACAGCAGGGCCACGATGGCGGCGGGGATCCGCCGCGCGGACCAGAAACGGCGTGCCGACCGGCCCGATTCATCGACGGCTGCCGTCGCGCCCGCGCTCGGTGGGCCATCGGTGGACGGAGCCGCTTGTCCGTGATCGGGGGCGAGGTCGCTGTCGCTGTCGCTGTCGCCGGTCGGCTGCCGCCAGGTGTTCGCGCTCATCTCACCCGCTCCTGGTCCGTGTGCCGCGAGTGCACCGAGTGCAGCCTCTCGACCGACACCGCGAGGTCGGGGACTTCCATGCCGGCCCATGCCCTGAGCCGTTCGGTGACCTCCCGGCGCACTGCGGCGCACTGTGCTCCGATGTCGGACGGATAGCCGAGTTCGACGGTGATGCGCAGCCGTGCCTCGCCGAGTACCGCCTGTCGTCCGGCGGCAGCCTCACCGTCTCGTCCTGCGGCATTCGGCTCCGGTGCCCGCCGCACGGATGCGGTCACGTGTGGAGTCCGGCGGCCGGGTGGTACGTGGCCGGCCGACTCGGTGAACCGGCTCAGCGCCTCCCGCGCCACCCGGGAAGCGATTTTCGCAACGACCCGGTCGGCGACGCTGATCGCCCCGCGCTCCCCGCGGGGGATGCCCGGACGCCGATCGGCTTCCCCGGTCACCGCAGCCTGTCTCCCCGGGCCTCTCGCCGGTCATCTCGGATCCGCTCCTGCCGGTCTCGGCGGCGAACGAAGTCGCCCGGTTCGAGATCACCTTCCATGAACCGCCCGACCACGAGACCGACGGCACCCAGCCCCAGCACCAGTAGGAAAGCCCAGAAGTCACCGAAATACGCGGCGAAACCCAGCGCCATTCCGGCCATCAAGCCCACGACCGCCCTGCTCATCACGCGCTCCTTCACTCAAGCGGGCTGCTCCGCTCCGGCTACTGGATTCGCTGCCGCTCTTCCCCTTCGTCTTCTTCCTCGGGCAGCTTCACGTCGCTGACCATGATGTTGACTTCCACGACTTCGCGGCCCGCCATCCGCTCCACTGCGGAGATCACGTTCTCCCGGACGGCACCGGCCACGTCAGTGATCGACACGCCGTAGTCGACGACGATCTCCAGATCGATGGCAGCCTGCAGCTCGCCGACCTCGACGCTGACGCCGCGCGTGACGGATTTGCCACTACCGGCGCCGGGCATCCGCTCCCGCATGGATCCCATCGAGCGGGCCAATCCGCTGCCCAAGGCATAGACGCCGCGCACGTCCCGTGCGGCCATTCCGGCGATCTTCTCCACCACTACATCGGCGACGGTCGTCCGGCCGCGAGAGCCGGGCGCACCCAGTTGCTTGACGCCGGTGTTCTCAGTCATCGAGGTCATTGAGCCCATTCCTCCCTCAATCAAAGGAGCCCACCCCGCGCACCGCTATCAATACTATAGTTCGCTTTAGTGCTACTTGTTCTAAATATGCACCATGGGGCGGGCGGTGCGCGTGGCTCGAGCGCCCGACCCCAAGCTTTTGGGGACACTCCAGGCGCAGCCAGTCAGTACAGGAACCGCGGCCCTGGGCCGTACAAGAAAAGAGGCGGTGAGAGGCCAGGTGACTGAGGCATGGACGCAGGCAGTACGGCACCAGCTCGACCTGGGCCGGCTGCTCCCGCTCGGCGAGCCCGACGACGGGACATGGATCACCGAGCAAGCGGCCGTCCGGGTCCTCGAGCGCACGGCCGCCGAGATCCCCGGTGTTTGGATGGAGAGCCTGCGCATTGGGCCGGCACCGCATGAACCCGTGTCCGAGCCGGCCGTCCGTCCGCCGGCGAGCGCGCTACCGCCCGGCCCGCTCAGGATCGAGGCGGCCTTCACAGCATCCCTCGGGCTGCCGCTGCCTGAGACCGTCGACCAGTTGAGGAGCGCACTGCTCATCGAGGCCACGGAACGGCTCGGCCTGGTCACTGTGACAGCCGACCTGCACGTCACGAACCTCCATGAGGGCTCGGAGGCGGTCGGGTCGCGAACCTCAAAGAGAGCCATGAAGCCCGGACCGGAAGCTGCAGCCGCGCGAAGCTCGCCCCCCGTGACCGGGACAGGATCCATGTGGGGGCCCGTCGGTGAGCTGGCGGACGTCGCGACGGCTGTTCCGGGCGTCGCCCGCCTCACCACCGTGCTGGGAAGCCGCCCGGTCAAGGTGGAGGACCATGACGAACCACCCGGCCGACACATCGAGGTCCAACTCGCGGTCGCCCCCGGACACCATCCACTGGAAGTCGCCCGCGCCGTCCGGGCTGCCGTAGCTGCCGCCACCACCGACGCCCCGGGCCCGGTCAGCGCCGCCGTCCTCATCACCGAAACCGCAGCCTAGCCAGCCAGGTGTCGACTGACGGCTCGACGCATTCGGCGTGATCCTCCCATTACTCCGGCCTCGCCCTCAGCGCATGCCACACCGCGACCACCGCCCCGGTCGGGCTGGACTCGCGGGATCCGCCATGTGGAAGCGTGTTCGCCAACAGCCGGCGCAGTTACGCAGCGACCGTGAACGCCGTGGCTATGGCTATGTCAGCACGGGCGTGGATGACAAGTCTCGGACCGTCGGCAGCCGTCTGAGTCTCGAGGGAGCGGCGGACGGCAGCGCTGAGAGTGGCCACAGACATCAGTACCCCAAGCTCGCTGCACAGCCGATGAGCGCGCAGGACAGCGCTGATCACCGTGGCGGTCGCCTCGCCACCAAGAACGATGACGACAGGCGTCGGGGCGTGGACGTGGACGAGATCGCTGATGTACGTCGCAAGAACGTCCCGGCCCTTGGGGCTGGGATCGTCATCCAACGTCAGGATGAGCACACCGCGTTCGAGCGCGTGCGTCAACATGGCCGTCTCCAGCTTCCTGTCCGGCGATCCGGGCATCTGCCTGTACGAATGCCCGCCGCCGGTTCCACAATGCGCCGCAAACGACAGAATCTGCACGCCCCCGGCGGCCAGGACTTCCACGCGGGCAACGGCCTTCCCGCGCTACGCAGCGGCCCCTTCGCGGCGGCCAGGCGTGTCACGCTGCTCTGCAAGCCCCGCGTCCAGAGGTGCCGAACGCTCGCGCGTTCGGCCTAGGAGTGTCGCCTGTCAGTGCCATAACCCTGCGGTGAACAGACTCTCCGAGCCCGCATCGGGTACACGGCGTCAGAGCGGAGGCCCGCTTCGCCGGATGACGGACGTGAGGGAGATCAAGGTGGACGGGATCGTGCTGCTCAAGGAAGACCACAAGACGGTCGAAAAGCTCTTCAAGCAGTTCGAGAAGGCCGGCGACAAGGCCCACGCCGAGAAGCGGAAGATCGCCGACCAGGTGATCGAGGAACTCACCACCCACACCTGGATCGAGGAGAAGATCTTCTACCCTGCCGCTCGAGAAGCCGCGCCGGACACCAAGGACCACGTCCTGGAAAGCGTCGAGGAACACCACGTCGTGCTGTGGATGCTCTCCGAGCTCAAGGACCTCGATCCGGCCGACGAACGGTTCGACGCCAAGATGACCGTCCTCATCGAGAACGTCCGCCACCACGTCGAGGAAGAAGAGACAGAATGGTTCCCCGAGGTCCGCAAGGCCATGGGCCGTAACCGCCTCACCGACCTCGGCGAACAGATGGCTAAGGCGAAGCAGAAGGCCCCGGGTGACCCGCTGGCCGTACCCAGCGCCGACCAGTAGCCCGGCACCTCCGCTTCCTATGCGTGACAGCTGAGGACCGGCATCACCCCGGTTCGCGGGCTCTCACTCGTAGCCCGGTCCCGTAGCGACAGCCGCCGTTCGGGGGCAGGTTGGTGCCGGGCGGGCCGGAACCGCACCCATAGGTCCCGGGCCGCCCCCAGCAGGGCCCGGTAGAAGTCGGCCGGCGCGGGGGATCGGGAGCACCGAGAACGAAGGCGCCGAGGGTTGTCGTCATGCCTGCGGAGCAACTGACCAGGCATCCACGACGGCTCGCGGTTGCAACTCGCGTACGAACGGTTCAACCAGCGCTCCACCGATGTGCACGGCCTCCGCGCCATTCGATCCACCGCGGGTCGTCCAGGATGCCCTCAGGATCGTCGATGCCGGCTGCCTCGAGGAACACCACCAGGTCGCGATCGCTGTAGGCGGTGCCGAGGATCTCGTCGTGGCCGTGGGAGTGCACAGTGACCCTCCGGCCGCCCGTCCGGGAAGGCGCATGTACGACGATCGGCGTGCTGGTCACTCTTTCCAGAGTGCTCCTGGCGGCCCCTTCCGGCGAGTCAACCGAGACGGTCAGGGCTTGTCCCCCGACCGTGACGCCAACATCGGGGCAGTGGCTACGGCCTGGGCGCGGTCCGGGCGCTCGATGCTCCGTATACATCCATTCCACGGACCGCTGCTCAACGCCGTGAGCCGGGGTACTCGGCTCGCATGGCGAAATTCAGTCTTTCAGGGCGAAAAGAACAAAACGGTGTCGATGACGTGCCGACGCCCGAGGAGGCCGGACCCGGACCCGAGGTGGAGGAGCGGGCACCGGACACGCCCACGGAGCTACCCAAACAGGCGTGGGGCAAGGTCTTGTCTGGGAGTCTGCGGGAGTTCAAGAAGGACGAGCTGACCGACCGGGCGGCCGCCCTGACCTACTACGGGGTGCTCGCGCTGTTCCCGGCCCTGCTGGCCCTGGTCTCCCTGCTGGGCATCACCGGAAAGTCGACCACGGACAAGGTCCTGGACAATCTCAAACAGCTCGCACCCGGTCCGGCCCGCGACATCATCACCCGCGCCGTGGAGCAGCTGCAGGGCAACGCAGGCCTGGGCTCCATCGTCGCCATCGTCGGCCTCGTCGTGGCCATATGGTCCGCGTCCGGCTACGTCGCGGCGTTCATCCGTGCCGCGAACGCCATCTACGACATGCCGGAGGGACGTCCGGTGTGGAAGATCCTGCCGGTGCGTGTCGGTGTGACGGTTGTCCTGATGGTTTTGGCCGTGGTCAGTGCGCTGATCGTGGTCTTCACCGGTGGCGTGGCCCGCCAGGTGGGCACGGCGCTGGGGGTCGGGGACACCGCGCTGACGGTGTGGTCGATCGCCAAGTGGCCGGTCCTGGTCGTGCTGGTCACGGCGATGATCGCGATCCTGTACTGGGCGAGCCCGAACGCGAAGGTGAAGGGCTTCAAGTGGATCACTCCGGGCAGTTTCCTGGCTCTGGTGATCTGGATGATCGCCTCCGCCGGGTTCGCTTTCTACGTGGCCAACTTCGCGTCGTACAACAAGACCTACGGCACGATGGCCGGCGTCGTCGTCTTCCTGGTGTGGCTGTGGATCAGCAACCTGGCCATCCTCCTCGGCCTGGAGTTCGACGCCGAGGCGGTACGCCAGCGAGCCATCGCCGGCGGGCTCCCGCCCGGGACCGAGCCCTACACCCAGCCCCGCGACACCCGGAAATGGGACGAGGACGACCTACGCCGCCTCGACGAAGGCGAAGAATGACCGTGGGGTGATGGGTGATGGGTGATGGGTGATGGGTGAGTGTGCAATGGCCGGTCTGCGGACACCCAGGGTTCATGACATCGGTGAGGCGGTTCGCGAAGCGGATCGGCATCTGACGAAACGGGCCGCCTCCCGCATTCCACCTGGCGTCGGCCGGCTGCTGCCGGCGGTGGAGGGCAGCAAGCTGTGGTGCGGCGCGGCGGTCGTGATGGCGGCGTTCGGCGGCCGGCGCGGGCGCAGGTCCGCGGTCTCGGGGCGCGCGGCGCTCGCCCTGGCGCAGCTGGTGTCCAACGGCCTGGGCAGCGTCTGGCTCACCCGGCATCCCCGCTTCTGCTGCGGCAGCGGCTGTAGCGGCCGCGCACACCGTCCCGCAGCACATCCCTGTCCGCGGCAGATCGCTTTTCTCCTGAACTCCACGGTTTGGGGTACTCGCCAACTGATCGGACGGCCGGGCACCGCGGCGCGACCCGACTGACAGGAACAAAAGAGAGCAGGAGGTGATCGTGTGTCGAGTACACAACCGCAAGGCACCGGCGCGGGCCGGTCTACGAACGGCGTGGGGCACGAGCCGGTGGGCGAGCTGGTGCAGCAGGCCTCGCGGCAGCTGACCGAACTGGTGCGCGGCGAGATGAGGCTGGCGCAGGCGGAGATGCAGGAGAAGGGCAAGCGTTACGGCAAGAGCGGGGGGCTCTTCGGCGGTGCCTCGCTGGCCGGATTCCTGATGCTCCAGGCACTGGTGGCCACCGTCATCGCAGCCCTGGCCCTGCTGCTGCCTGTGTGGGCCGCGGCCCTCACCGTCACCGCCGTTCTCGGTGTGATCGCCGCCGTCCTGGCGTTGAGCGGGAAGCAGCAGATCGGCAAGGCCGCCCCGCCGACGCCCCAGAGCACGATCGAGAACGTCAAGGCCGACGTGGCCGAGATCAAGAGGAGCGCACACCGATGACCCACACACCCGCCGACCGGCCGAGCGCCCCCAACCCCGAACAGCTCCGCGAACAGATCGAGCAGACCCGCCACGACCTCGGGCAGACAGTCCAGGCCCTCGCGGACAAAACCGACGTCAAGGCCCGCACCCAGCACAAGGCCGGCGAGCTGAAAGAGCAGGCCGTCGTCAAGGTCGACGAGCTCAAGACTCAGGCCGCGAAGGCCACCTCCCAGGTTCAGGACAAGCTGCCCGACTCGGTCAAGGACAAGGCTGCCCAGGCGGCCGGGCAGGTCCGCGCCACGGCAGGCCGGGCCAAACGGATGTGGGAAGAGAAGGCACCCGAACCCCTGCGGCAGAAGGCGGCCCAGTCTGCGCAGCTGGCACGGGACCACCGCACCGTGCTGCTGGTCGCCGCCGCGGGCGTCACCGTGCTGTGGCTGGCCGGCCGCCGCAAGAAAGGGCTGAGCAGATGAAGGCCTCGAAGATCGCCTACACACCGGTCGGGCTCGCCCTGGGAGCCGTCAGCGGCATGATCGCCGGGGCGGCCTTCAAACAGGCGTGGAAGGTGCTCGGTCACGACAAAGATGCCCCCGACGCCACCGACGAGGACCGCGCATGGAGCGAGGTCCTCCTGGCCGCCACGCTCCAAGGCGCCATCTTCGCCGGAGTCAAGGCTGCGGTCGACCGCGCCGGCGCCGCCACCACACGCAGCCTGACCGGAACCTGGCCCGGCTGACAAACCAACGTGGGGGCCAGGACGCGGAGTCCCGCCCCGCGCCAGCACTGCCACCCAAGGCAGACGCCACCTTCCGGACCGGCAGCAGAGTGCCCTGACAGCGGACCGACATCAAGGTCCATCACGTTGCAGAACCCGGACCGATGATCTCTGTTCTTACGGGACCGCTACGTCATGTTTTGCACACCCGTGACGGGACACTCGGCGCGAGCAGGCCCGTTGGACGGCATCGCGCTGGCCGGCCTGAGCCGTTGCGTGCGCAGTCGTCGCCCGCTGCAGGACGTGAACTCGGGGCAGTCGATCAGGGGTTGAAGAGGATCTTCACCGCGCCGTCCTGCTTCTTCTGGAACATCTCGTAGGCGTCAGGCGCCTGCTCCAGCGGCAGGCGATGGGTCGCGAAGGATTCGACACCGAGCAAGTCGGCGTCGGTGAGCAGGGGCAGGAGGTCGTCCACCCAGCGCCAGACGTTGGCCTGGCCCATGCGTAGCTGGATCTGCTTGTCGAACATGGTCAGCAGAGGCAGGGGGTCGGCCATCCCTCCGTAGACACCGGACAGGGAGATCGTGCCGCCCCGGCGGACGAGCTCGATGGCCAGGTACAAGGCGGACAGGCGGTCCACGCCGACGCGTTGCATCAACTTGGCAGCCAGCCTGCTGGGCAGCAGAGTGGTCATCTGCTGGGCGGCCCGGGTGACCGCGGCGCCGTGGGCCTCCATTCCGACGGCGTCGATGACGGAGTCGGGGCCGCGTCCGTCGGTGAGGTCACGGACGGCTTCCACGATGCCGTCTCCGTGTTCCTCAAGGTTCAGGGTGTGCGCTCCGCGCGCTTTCACCCGGTCCAGCCGCTCGGGCACCAGGTCGATCCCGATGACCGTCCCGGCTCCGCGATGGGCGGCGATGCGGGTGCACATGTCCCCGATCGGTCCCAGGCCCAGCACCGCGACGCTGCCACCGGGAGGGACGGCCGCATAGTCGACGGCCTGCCACGCGGTCGGCAGGACATCGGACAGATACACGAACCGGTCGTCCGGAGGACCCGGAGGGACGGCGATGGGCAGGGTGTTGCCGAACGGCACGCGCAGGTACTCGGCCTGCCCACCGGGGACCTGGCCGTAGAGCTTGGTGTACCCGAACAGGGACGCGCCGCTTCCCTGAGTGTGGACCTGGGTGGTCTCGCACTGCGAGTGCAGGCCCTGCTTGCACATGAAGCACGTACCGCAGGAGATGTTGAACGGAACCACGACCCGGTCGCCCTCGCGTACGTTCACCACCTCGGACCCGACCTCTTCGACGATCCCCATCGGTTCGTGACCCAGGATGTCGCCGGCGTCGAGGAACGGTCCCAAGACTTCGTACAGGTGCAGGTCGGACCCGCACAGCCCGGTCGTCGTCACTCTGATGATCACGTCGGTCGGATCCTGGATCTCGGGATCGGGGACCGTGTCCACTCGTACGTCCCTCTTGCCGTGCCACGCCAACGCCTTCATGCATCCTCCTCAGTACATTGCGCGACTCGGACCGATCACGGTCCCGCATCCTGCGCGAGCCCCCGCCCAGGTGGCGATGGCCAACGCCGGGAGTCACGCTTCAGGGAGTACCCCACATGCGCAATTGATACATAACGGTCAGACGGGTGGACATTCCTTCCTGCCCCGGAGACACGGGAGCCGGGAGGGACCGCAACCGTCACCCGGAGGAGGTCCGGGCGCAGCGGAAGGCGGAGCCGACGGCAGCGAGACGCAGTCGTTCCAGGACGGCGGACTGTCGGTCGGCGCGCTCCACAAGTACGTCCAGGTGTTCGGCGAAGAGCCGCCCGTCAGTCTCCGCGAGGGCTCGCAAGCTGTGCCAGCAGGCCGCCTTGCCCTGGACACTCAGCAGCATGGATTCCAGTTCCAGGACGTCGCTGAGGGGGGAACGGGAAAAGAGATGGCCGTTGGGCTTGACGCGGCCTGCCTTTTCGGCCAGCCAGCCGAGGGCGACTTTCGTGTAGGCGGTCGGCACCGCGAGGTCGGCCATGATCTGCGTCAGCGAATCACGGTCCTGCTCCACTTCATGGGCCAATTCGGCCAGCGTGGTGCCCTGTTCCCGGTACTGCTGAGTCTGAGCGGCCCGCCGGAAGAGTTCCAGTCCGGCGGTCGCGCCGGAGAGGTGGTCGTTGAGGTAGATCTCCAGAAGGTCGGCGCTCCCCGAGGCCTTCTTCGGGGACGCCCGGAAGGTTCCCGACTCGTCGGTGGTGGCAGCGGCGCGCATTTCCCGGTCCACCGAGGCGGTGAGTTCGGTCCAACTGTCCTCGAACTTGGCGAGCCCTTCGCGTTCGAGGGTGTCGGTGACATCCGTGAAGTCGACCCCGACACGCTCCAGCGCCTCGAAATGGGCTGCCGCGTCGGCGTGGACATCGGCGGCCGGCGGGCGGGCGGGCAGAGCGCCGTGGTCGGCGAACGCTGCCAGAGTGGCGCCGGGCATGGTGTTCACGGTGCCCGCGATGACGAGTTCGCTGACGTACATCGTGTCGGGATAGGCAGGGTTCTTGACCCCGGTGGATGCCCACAGAGGCCGCTGCCGACGGGCGCCGACCGCGACGAGGGCCTGCCAGCGGGGCCCGGCGGTCAACTGCTGGTACGCCTGGTGCGCGAGCCGGGCGTTGGCGATCGCGGCCTTGCCCTTGAGCGCCTGGGCCTCGGGGGTGCCGAGGGCGTCGAGGCGACGGTCGACCTCGGTGTCGACGCGGGAGACGAAGAACGAGGCGACGGAGTGGATGTCCGCCAGGTCGTGTCCGGCGGCCTTGGCCCGCTCCAGTCCGGCCAGGTAGGCGTCCATCACCGCGCGATAGCGCTCCAGGGAGAAGACCAGGGTGACGTTGACGCTGATGCCCTCGGCGATGACGCGGGTGATCGCGGCCAAGCCCTCACCGGTGGCCGGGATCTTGACGAGAAGGTTCGGCCGGTCGACGGTCTCCCACAACTTCCGCGCCTGGCCGATCGTGGCGTCGGTGTCCCGCGCCAGCCGGGGATCGACCTCGATGGAGACCCGACCGTCGCTCCCGCCGGTCTGCAGGTAGACCGGGCCGAGCGCCTGGCAGGCTGCCCGTACGTCGTCGGAGGTAAGGCCGAGGATGGCATCGTCCACGCTCACTCCCTCACGTTCCAGCCGGCGCAGTTGCTCGCTGTAACGGTCCCCTTTGGACAGCGCGGAGGCGAAGATCGCGGGATTCGTCGTGACCCCTACGACATGCTTGTCCGCGATCAGCTCCTTCAGCTCACCCCGGGACAGCAGCTCACGGGACAGGTCGTCCAGCCAGACCGACACTCCGGCGGCGGACAGCTCGGCGAGCGGATCGGACGCGATGGAAGAAGTCATGCCAGACCTCCGGAGGGTAGGGGACACCGGTCGGCACACCTGTCCGGTATGCCGACCGGCGGAAGCACTCGCGAGTGGGCGGGACGGGCGAGGGCTCGTTCCTGTCGATGTCTCACACGGATCGCCTCGATGACGCGGACTGCGCGCCTTCGGCGAGGGCGCCGGCCTGTCCCATGGAGATGGTGGATCCGCTCATGCTTCCCGGGACGCCACGGCGCAGTGCTCCTGCACGTGCCTGGGAGACGAGGCGGCGGTAGTCCAGCTCCGCCAAGTCCGTGGCCCGCACGGACAACGGGCTTCCGTCCAGGCTCTCCAGCAGAGCGGCATGGGCGTGATCGTTGGCAGCCTCACGCCGGGGAGTGATTCCTCGCGGCAGCCAGGAGATCAACAGAATCCTGTTCCGACGTGCTCCGTCCGCCGTTGCGAAGGCCAGGTCGTGGACGACGAGTCTGGGCTCGTGCGCGGGCAGGGCCGACAGGAACTCGTCGTGCGTCAGATTGCCTTGGCGTTCGACGACACAGGTGTCCAAGGCGTCAGTCAGCCGGTAGATCACCGTGTTGACTTCCCGCTTCCCCTTCAGTTCCCAAAATGCGCTGACGCACCTGTCGTCCACGGACATGTGACTGCTCATGGCTCTCTCCCTCCGCCCCGGATGCATGGGTCGATGGCGGTCTTGCGGCAGGAGCGCGTCTTGAGCTGTTCGTCGCGGGGCCGGCCGCGCGCAGGACGTGATGTGGGCTTCAGCCTCTCAACCCGGCCACTGGTCGCCCTGCCTCCCGCCGTGGCCCTGGATGTGCTGCCGGATGCCGCCGAGGCGACGCGCTCCACGGTTCGGGCAAGGCGGGGCAGCATACTGCGGTGCCGCAGCTGGATCAGGAGATAGAGGGGGGCTGCGTGCAGAACTCCTCCCGGTCCGCGCAGCGGGTGCTCATCCACGAGGACCAGAGCCTGTCCGCCCCAGGGGCGTACCTCAATGGCGATGCGCGCGGTACCCAGGCGACCGCTGTCGACCTCGAGCTCCAGCCGGCGGGGCGGTTCCACCCGGCGGACCACCGTCCGCCCTTCGAGCGTCCATGGACCCAGGTCCACGCGATACGCCAGCGCCGCGTCGACCTGCGGCCACCGAGTGTCCAGTGGCCAGGACGCAGAGGTCCCCACGACCCAGTCGGCGTAGAGCTCGGCGTCCTCCAGAACCGCCCAGACGGCGTCAGGGGGCTGCTCGATCACTTGGTGTCGAATTGCCACGACAAACCTCTGAAATATCTACGAATGGGTCAATACCGTCGCGTACCCTTCTGTACCGGCATCATGCGCAGCAATACCTCAGGCGTCATTGCTGCCACCACGACGGCTTGCCACTCGCCGTCGCGCACATCCAAAGCCCGATGGACGCAACTGACTGCTCACGGATGACCACAAGACGGTGGGGAGAGCGAAGGCCGACGGCACACGCCAGATGACCGTCGGAAGACTCCGCACGGGCCCCGACGGCCGTTCGCACCGGAGTGTGACCGTGAAGGATCGTGAACCCACCCGACCGGGCTCCACCCTTGGGAGGCAGACCGTTCGCGTGCAGTCGAGGCCACGGTGAGACGGCGCTTCGATGCTCGGCAGGCCGTGGGAGCGAATCCCGCGACATAGGCGGACCGTGTCCGCCGACGCCTCGTCTCCGATCCCGGCCGCCCTTGACCAACACCGCGTCAGCCGGGCGCATACAGCCACGGCAGCCAGGCCGGCGACGACCCGCTCCCTCCGAGGACGGCCGAGTCCTCGTTTGTCTCGCGGGAAGACGGGGACTCGCCACCAGTGATGGGGACGCCCGCAGACGACGTCCCGTCATCGGAGGAAACCATGATCATCCTCGGAGTCATCCTGCTCGTTGTCGGCCTCGTCGCGGGCATCGGAATCCTTTGGACCATCGGGGTCGTTCTGGTCGTGATCGGAATCGTGCTGTGGATTCTGGGAGCGATGGGACGCGAGGTCGGCGGACGACGCCACTACTGGTAGTGACCGCTCTTGTCCGGTCATTCGCCGCCACGGGAACGACCGAGGCGACCAGCGCGGCCGGAAGACGGCGCGCGGATCACGGGCGGTGTGTCCGATGCCCGCCGCCGTCCTCACCGGCCGTCAGGTTCGATGGAGGCGCGGGGTGTTCGGGCAGAGCGGGCTCTGCCCGAACCCCTGGTTCCTCGGGCTCCTTCGTCAACGGCGCTGTGGCACGGTGCGCGGATGGCGCGTTGTTGTGGGCGGGAGGGCTCGGGTCGGGTGTCATTCCGGCCGCCTACTTGCGTGGCGTGCCCGGCTGCCCGGGCCCACCGGCCGCCTACTTGCCCGGCTGCCCGGGCCCAAGGGATGGGGAGCCGGGTCGGGTGCTCACCGCTGCCTCCGCGTACGCAGGTCGAGGTCCCCCTGCACGGCGAG
This sequence comes from Streptomyces sp. NPDC060027, assembly GCF_042737005.1. Lineage (NCBI taxonomy): Bacteria > Bacillati > Actinomycetota > Actinomycetes > Kitasatosporales > Streptomycetaceae > Streptomyces > Streptomyces sp. NPDC060027. Next base: position 11,492 of record NZ_JBHWVI010000028.1, on the reverse strand, counting down.
GCCGACGATCAGCCCGGCTGTGCCCAGGACTAGAACCAGCAGGAATGCCCAGCCCAGGGCCACGCCGGCCGTGAGGCAGTCGTGGCTGCGTTCATCATGCACTCACCCGTCGCGCGAGCGTGATCGTCCGTATGATCACCCGCCCAGGCAGGGGACACGGCCGTGGGTCACGGCGGTCGATCACCTCACGCGGCCCTCGTCCGATTCAGCCTCTTCGTCCTCGTCGTCGGGGAGGTGGACGTCGTCGACGGCGATGTTCACCTCGACGACCTCCAGTCCCGTCATCCGTTCCACGGCGCTGATCACGTTGGTGCGCACTTCGCCGGCGACGTCGACGATGGAGACGCCGTACTCGACGACGACGTCCAGGTCGACGGCGGCCTGGCGCTCGCCGACCTCGACCTTCACCCCTCGCGTGGCTCCGCCTCCGCCTCCGCCGGGGACGCGTTCCCGCACGGCGCCCAAGGCGCGGGCCGTCCCCGCTCCCAGGCTGTGGATGCCCGGCACCTCACGGGCGGCCATGCCCGCGATCTTGGCCACCACGCCGTCCGCGATGGTGGTCTTCCCCCGTGTCCCGGCCGGTGCTCCGGCCCCGGTGCGCCCCTTGAGCGGGCTGACTTCTGCGTCAGGCCGGCTGCCTCCGCCGACGCTGGTGATGTTGTCTGTCATGGCGGTCGCCTCGATCGGTGTGGGACACCTGCGTGGTGCCCATCCAAAGCTTGTACATGTCGTTGCACCCTGCGGTGAGCCGCACAGGAACCGCTCCGGAATGCGAGTCCGCCTCGGTTACGATGCCCGGGTTCGGACTGGACTCGCCCCGTCTGGAGCAAGGGGGCGTCCCTGTCGCCGCCCTTCGGGAGCCGCGTACAGACGCAGCCGCGCCTGCCCCGCTGCGGGGCTTTTCGTGCCAGCGCGCTCCTGCTCAGAGCGCGTCATCACGACACCGTCTTCCGAACTGTCGGAGAGGGCAGAGTCAGTGTCGGGACTCTCTTTGCCGCTGCGGGCGAGGCCCGAAGCGGTGGTGCTGCCGCAGGGAAGCCAAGCGCCTTCGGTGGCATCGGCGACGGTCCGTGAGCCAGCGGGGCCTTGTCCGCCCTGGTCAGGCTGATTGACGACCTGCTGCCAGCCCCGGCCTTCGTCCCACGCGATGCCATAGTGCTCGTAGAGGCGGTGTTCCTCGTCCACCGAGAGGAAACCCCCGGCATCGACGTCCACGTTGGGGGCGTCTTTGACGGTGGCCTTGACGTAAGGAACCTCCAGATGGTCTTCCACCATGGTCGCCTCGCGAGTGGGAACGAAGGACTCACTGGTGCCGAAGAGCCCGGTCTTGACGCTGACCCACTCGGGCTCGCCGGTCGCATCGTCGAGGAAGACATGCCTGGTGTCGCCGATCTTGTTTCCGTCGACGTCGTACACCGAGTGGTCCAGCACGGCGGCAATCTGCCCTTGGGTGATCATCCTGGCCTCCTGCCTCCCTCTGGTCATCTTCCGCGTAACCCTTAGAAAGGCATGAAAACCCACTAATGCCGACTAATTGCCCCTATCGAGCCTGTTTGCGCAGGTCCGCTACAGCCCTCTCGGAGGGCGTCACAGGAGGGGGGCTCCGTCACCCGAAGCCCCTTCCGACTCAGATGGCGCAGGTAGTGGACCTTTCGTCCGTCACCCGGCCCATCCCTGGAGGAAACCGGGTGCCCGGCGTGACGCACAGGCTGTCGGACCGGCCTCGCTTCCACTCCCCCGAACGTCGCCCCTGCCGACAGCGCGCCACGAGGGGCCGGGAATCCGGCACCACGGCGCCGGCTGCCGGACGGTCTTCAGACCGTTCGACCCGAGCCGGCCGCCCGGCGGGGTGCCCGGGTCGGCGTGATCGACGTGTGCACCGCGGCCGTGGCCACGCTGCCGATCAGCGGGGCAGGGCTGTCCGCGATGTCCCGGACCGCGGCAAGCCACCCGCTGCGGACGAAGGCACCGGAGAGTTGAGCTCACAGCTCCCGGTGCCGCCCGCCGGGCACGGATGCCGTCACCGCCGGTCTGCCGGATGAAGGCGCCGCAGCCCCCGGCGCAGCTCCCGCCGTATCGGCTCCGGCAGCCTCTCGTCCTTCGTCGTGGCGACCAGCGCCGCAGCCACGTCCCGGAGCTTGATGTTGCAGTGCTGCGACACGTCCACCAGGAGGTCCCAGGCCCTGCCGCTGGAACACGGCGCCAGGACCATCACCATGCCGCGCGCCTGGTCGATCACCTCACGGCTCGCCATCGCCTGCCCCAACTGCTCATTCCTGGCGCGTAGTTCGACGACCTCGGCCAGTAGAGCCGTTTCCTCCGCCGAAGCCACGGCCGTCAACAGCCGCCGTTCCTCGCGGGGCGTGGTCACCGGGTGCATGGTCCGTACCTCACAGGGCAGTCATCCTGTCCACAGGCGGTCAACGGCGCGCCAGTTGCCGTTCTCCGGCCGCACCGGGCTTGTAGGCCAGTCCGTAGTGCTTGAAGATCGCTTCCTCCTGTTCGGCGGGCAGCACGTCGTCGGTGCCGATCGAAGGAGCCTGTTTCACCAGCGTTTTGGCATAGGCGACCTTGAGATAGCCCGGCCCGGCGATCGCATCATCGATCGGGACGAAGAGCAGACGGTGCCGGGTGGGCAGTCCGGTCCGTACCGTGGCCACGGCCGGCTCGTCCGTGGTGGTGTTCACATAGACCGCTTCGAGCACACCGATCTTGTGGCCCTCGGTATCGACGACGTCGCAGTTGCGCCATTCCCGGACGTCGGCTGCGTGAATCATGGCCTCCCCCTTCGGGTCGGCTCACCCGCCGGTGGTGAGTCGCACCCCCGGTCTTCCGCGTAGAGCCGCCACAACGCACGCCGCAGTGCACGCTGCATCAACCGCGAGAGCGGCTCACCCTCCCAGGCGGCGACCACGGCCGCAGCCACCTCCGGAAGACCGGTGTGGCACTGCCGTGACATATCCACCAGCAGGTTCCTGGCCGGCCCACGGCGGCAGGGGGCCAGGACCATCACCATGCCGCACGCCTGATCGATCACCGTACGGCCGGCCAGCGTCCGCCGAAGCTGATCGACCTCGGCGCGCAGCGCCACGACATCCTCACCCGCCGGGTCCTCTACCGAGGCCTCGGCCGTCAGATCCCACCAATCCTCTGGGAGCATGGTTGTGCGGTGCATGGCGCGTACCTCTCGACGATTGCGGTGCGTCCGATGTGGCCCGAGCCGTCCCGGAGCCTCTGGATGCCAGGCCGGTTCATCCGTCACCCGCGGCGTTCGCGGTCCCGACGGTCCTCGCGCCTCCAACGCGCCCGGTGCTGACGGCTGTAGCGACGGCCCCAGCGGTCCTGACGCTCCCGGCGGTCCCGGTACTCCCCGTAGTCGGACCCGCCGCCACGGCCCCGGGCTCTGCCACGGTCATGGCCGTGCCGGGTGACGCTGTGGATCAGCACGGCCGCGGCCAGCCACCAGAGGGGGTTGAGGAACCCGAAACCGAACAAAATCAGAGCGGCAATGAGAAGCAGGACGAACACGGCGGGCCTCCCCGGAGCGGAACAAGGCATCACTGCCGGGGGCCGGGGTCAGTTCAAACAGACTAGTCCTCCCCAAAGGTTGTGGATAGCGGCCCCGTCGGCGTGCTCCGCCGGGACCGGATGGCCATTTGCCGTCTGTCCAGGGAGCCCGGCGAGGACTAGCGTGCGTGGTACGGCCCGAGCCCCCGGCAGCGTCGATCACCTCTCGCGCTCCTTCGGGGCGCACCTCGCGCATCAGTGCCGGAACCCACCCCGCCCCCAACGGGCCGCTCCCGCACCCACCGTCGCCACGCCGCTCCGGCACGGCCACAATGCGCCCCATGCGGGCATCCTCCCCTTCTGCTGCCCGCCGCCTCGCACGCATCCCACCGCAGGTGGCACGCATGTACGTACTCATCGTTCCGGCATCGGTCCCCTTCGTCCTCCTCGCCACCGTCATGGGCCTGTCCTGGTGGGAGGACTATGTCCTGCCGACGCGGCCGGCCGAGCCGCTCGAAGCCTCCGCCGAGGTTCCGTTCACCCCAGCCGCCCCTGCCCAGCTCGCAGAACTCCCCCGTGCCGAGACCGCGTTGACAAGTGAGGTTGTCGGGCGTTGACTGACAGCACGGCGTAGGGCTATGCAACTCCCGATCGTTCGGGCAGCATTCCACCTTCCCGCTTCGCCTGGACCCCGCGGAATCAGGAACTTCCCGCGATCTGGAGGCCCGGCAATGATCCTGTGGATTCTTCTCCTTCTGCTGATCCTGGTGGTGTTCGGGTTCGGCTTCACCATGCAGGCCCTCTGGTGGGTCGCCGCCGTACTGCTGGTCGTCTGGATCGCCGGCTTCGCGATGCGCGGGCGCGGCGGCGGGCGCGGCGGCGGTGGTAGCCGCCGGTACGGCCGCAGTCGCAGGTAGTCGACGCCAGACGCTCTCCCGCCCGCGAGAACGACGGCCTGTACGGCGATCGCGCGCGAGAGATGCCGGCAAACGAAGCCGAACAGCCTACGAGCCGAGGGCCGGAGAAGGCTGTCATGCTCACCACCGACACCGCCGCCGCGATGTGCCCGACGAGCCGATCCGCCGGACGCACTCGGCGCCCGCGTGCGCCCTGTGATGAGAGGGGTTCCTGCCCATGCCGGTTCTGCGCACACTGGCCCTCCCGTCGATGCCGTCGGCCGTCTCCGGTACGACGGCCGACCTCTTCGACGCTCTCGCCGGTCTCGCCTACCGAGGCGGCGGCCGTGCACTGACCGCGGCGGGCCGGCTTGCCGGCGCCTTCGCGCGCCCTTTCACGACTCCCCTCGCGCCGGACGACTACCTCGGCCTGATAGACCCGCTGCTGTCCGCGCGCCATCCCGCGGGCCGGGTGGTCGCCGTACGTCCGGAGTGCGCCGGGGCCGCCACGCTGGAGATCCGTCCCGGGCGCGGCTGGGCGGGACACCGGGCCGGGCAGTACGTGCCTGTGGGGGTGGAGATCGACGGCGTACGGCAGGGGCGTACGTACTCGATCACCTCGCCCCCGCCGCTCACCGGGGCACCGAAGGCCCGGACGCTGACGATCACGGTCAAGGAAGATCCCGGCGGCCGGGTCTCCCCGCACCTGGTTCACCGGACCCGTCCCGGTACCGTGCTCCGACTGGGCCCCGCGCAGGGCGAGTTCACGCTGCCGGAGGATCCGTTGCCACCGCGGATGCTGATGGTGACGGCGGGCAGCGGCATCACCCCGGTGGCGGGGATGCTGCGCACCCTGGCGGGCCGCCGCTTTCCCGGGCCCGCTCCCGACGTCGTACTCCTGCACAGCGCACCCGGCCCGGACGAGTTCCTCTTCCGTGCCGAACTGGCCGGGCTGGCAGCCCGGTTGCCCTGGCTGAGCGTTCACGCGCGGTACACCCGTACTGTGGGCCGGCTGGTCCCGGAGCACCTGAGTGTGCTCTGCCCGGACTGGTCCGACCGCGAGACCTGGGCCTGCGGTCCGGACGGGCTGCTCGACGCGCTGGAGCGGCATTGGGCGGCGGCCGGGGCGGGCGAACGGCTGCGGGTGGAGCGTTTCCGGCCGGTGCTCGTACCGTCGGCGGACGCCGACGCGACGCCGGGTGGCTGGGTCCGGTTCGAGCGCAGCGGCATCGAGGCCGACGCGTCCGCGTCCGTGCCGCTGCTGGAGACCGGGGAGACAGCGGGTGTGGCGATGCCGTACGGGTGCCGCCGGGGGATCTGCTTCGGCTGCCTCGTCCCGCTGGTCCACGGCCGCGTCCGCGATCTGCGGACCGGCGAACTGCACGGTGCACCGGGCGAGTTGATCCAGACCTGCGTCAATGGCGCGGCAGGCCCGCTCGCCCTCGCTCTCTAGGGCAGCCGTCCCGTTGCGCCGTCCGCACCGCTGAAGGAACGTCAAGGGATATTGACCGATGAGAAATCGCAGAACCGAAGAGTTACGGGCGCCCAAGCGCAAGGTCCTCGACCTGACTCTTGTGCAGGTGGTGGCGAGCGCACTCGCGACGGTGGTCGGCGCGGTGCTGGCGTCCCTGCTGGGGGTGACCGGGACGATCATCGGCGCAGCCGTGATCAGTACCAGCGCGACCACCGGCGCAGCGGTCTTCTCACATGCTTTCCGGCGGACGGGCGAGGGGATCCGCAGCCGGGTGCCGCCCGTAGGGGTGCCGAGGACGCCGGGCGAGGAGCGGGCGGAACACCGCGCGGACGCCCGGGCGGCGTTCGGTTCACCGGCGGACGCCACGGCTGTCGCCGCAAGGCCGCCGCCTTCCGGGCCCGGTGGCCAGGCGGCATCCACGTCCTCCACGTCCTCCGGAGGTGAGTCGGTCACCACCTATCGGGGTGGCTCCCTCCGGAGATCCATCGGCTGGAAGAAGTACGCCCTGGCGACGGGCCTGGTGTTCGCCCTGGCGATGCTCACGGTGACCGCGGTGGAGCTGATCGCGGGCAAGCCGGTCGCGGCCGTGGTCAAGAACGAGCCGGGCAGGGGAACCTCGGTGGGCGGTGGCACGGCCGGTACCCCCGCTCCCGCCGACAGCCGCACACCCACCCCGGGTGCGTCCAGTGGCACGGCGCCACAGACGGACAGCCCTGCCGCGCCGGACGTGAGCGCGGCGCCGGACACCAGTTCTGGTCCCGGCTTCAGCTCCGGTCCCAGTGCCGGTCCCAGCGGTTCGGCGTCGTCCGCGCCGTCCAGCGAAGGTGCCGTGAACAGTTCCGAGGCCACCCCTCGTTGAGCTCAGCCGGTCGGCACGGCGAAGCGCAGTATGCGGCCCCAGGTGGAGCCGTACTGCCGCCACAACGGGCCGGTGACGTAAGGGATGTCGTACTTCTCGCAGAGTTCTCGCACCTGCGGGGCGATTTCCGCATAGCGGTTGCTGGGCAGATCCGGAAAGGCATGGTGCTCGATCTGGTGGCCGAGGTTTCCGCTGAGGACATGGAAGAGCGGGCCGCCCTCGATGTTGGCGGAGCCCTGGATCTGACGCAGATACCACTCGCCGCGGGTCTCGCCCTCGATGTGCTCCTCGGTGAAGGTCTGGACGGCTCCGGGGAAGTGGCCGCAGAAGATGATGGTGTGGGTCCACAGGTTGCGCACCGTGTTGGCGGTGAGGTTCCCGAGCAGGCAGGGCAGCGCGGAGGGCCCGGCCAGCAGCGGGAAGATCACGTAGTCCTTGGCGATCTGGCGGGTGGCCTTGGACAAGAACCCGGTCAGGTCGGCCAGGAAGGAACGCCACGGCTTGCGGCCGGCGGCGACGGCATCGGGTTCCAGGTCGTACAACGCGATGCCCCACTCGAAGAGGGGCGCGAGCAGGAAGTTGTAGAGCGGCTGGGCGAGATGGCGTGGATGCCAGGCCTGTTCGGCACTCATCCGGAAGACGACGTACCCGAGGTCGCGGTCGAGGTCCACGACGTTGGTCCAGGTGTGGTGCAGGTGGTTGTGGGTGTGCTTCCAGGCCTCGGCGGGCGTGAGGAAGTCCCACTCCCAGGTCGTGGAGTGGATCGCCGGGTCGCCCATCCAGTCCCACTGGCCGTGCAGGATGTTGTGGCCCAGCTCCATGTTCTCCAGGATCTTGGCGAGGGAGAGCATCGCGGTGCCCGTCACCCAGGCGGGCGGAAAGAGCGAGACGGCGAGCGCGATCCGGCCTCCCGCCTCCAGACCGCGCTGAGCGGCGATCACGGTACGGATGTAGCGGGCGTCCTCCGCGCCGCGCGAGGCGACGATCTCGGAACGGATCCGGTCGAGTTCCTTGCCGAACTCCTCGCCGAGAGTGACCTCGGGGGGCTCAAGAGCGGTAGCAGTCACAGGGGACTCCTTGTGTGGCTGGGCATGAAGTTCGCCGGTACGCAGGTCGCGTACGCGACCTCCAGGGGGAACCGGTCAGCGAGACGGGCCAACGACACCGTCGGCAACCTCGGGACGGCGCTCACCACGGTCGGCCACCGGCCGACGGAAGAATCACGTCACGGTGCGTCGGATGCCACGACACCGAACCGGGGCGTGGCACATCGTCGCTGTCGAGACCTGCGTGCACCACGCGCCTCCCTGGAGCGGAGCAACTGAGCTGCTGCCGGGGGCTCGGGCCTCACCAAGCAGCCTAGCGCCACCCCCCGCTGCGCGGACACTGCGTATACGAACAGCCCCGGAGGGAGGGGATCCGACCAAGGGGTGCGCGGCCCGGCCCGGACGGGGTACACGGCGCCGGACCACTGCTCCAGCGGGTACGGCGCAGAACCGCCGGCCGGGTCCTGCTCGTCGGGGACGCCGCAGGCTACCCGGATGCCCTCACCGGTGAGGGCATCGCCCTCGCACCGGCGACCTCCGGAGCCGTCGTCCGCTGCCTGGCCGCCGGGCGACCGGACGAGTACGAGCGCGCCTGGACCCGGCTGACCCGACGCCACCGACTGCTGCCCTGGGCCCTGCCGCCGCGGCCTGGCCAACACGCGAGCGGCAGTTCCGGGGCGGGTGCTCCAACAGCTGCGACAGCAACGCAATAGTGCTGACGCTCCGTCAGGAAAGTCAGCACTGGGTCAGCATTAGGCTGACTAAACCCGTCTACAGACGGCCAGACCTGAGAACGTAGCTTTGTCCGTCGATGCGTTCCTGAGGAGCGATCGCCCCTCGGGAACACCGGGTGCCGAGCGGGGACAGCCGCGTCCCGCGTGAGGCGTGCGCTAGAGCTGGAACCCCAGGTCAGCGCACCCTCCCGCGCGGCTTCAGCGAGCCAGGCGGGAGTTCGGGAGCGGTCAGTGGTGCCCCGTCGTACCCCACCACCTCACCGAAACGGGAGCCCTTCATCCAGTCCGAACGGGCCTGAGCGATATCCTCGTTGGACCGCCCGATGAAGTTCCACCACATGATCAGCTCCTCCTCGAACGGCTCACCGCCCAGGAGCATGAGGCCCGCGTCCGACGCGGCGCGCAGCGGGAGTTCGGTGCGGCCGCAGCCGAGGTAGAGCATGGAGCCGGGGAGCACCGGCACGCCGTCGACCTGGGCCTCGCCGGACATGGCGAGAACGGCGTACTCGAAGTCGGGGTCCAGCGGCAGGCGTACGTCCGCGCCGCTCGTGAGGGCCAGGTCGGCGCCCACGATCGGCGTGTACGTCGTTCCGGGCGAGGCCGTGCCGTCGAGCGTGCCCAGCAGAAGCGTGGCCCGCAGGCCAGGGGCGGTGACGACGGGCAGTTCGCCGTGGTGCTCGAAGTGCGGTTCGGTGTGCCGGTGACTGTCCGGCAGGGCGACCCAGAGCTGCGCGCCGTGCAGGAGGCGGGAGTGCGAGCGGGGGCTCTCCTCGGAGTGACTGATGGCGCGGCCCGAGGTCATGAGGCCGAGTTCACGCGGGCGGATCGTCTGGAGACTGCCCGTGGAGTCGCGGTGCAGCACTTCGCCCTCGTGCAGCCAGCTGACGGTCTGCAGGCCCATGTGCGGGTGCGGCGGCACCTGCATGCCGGGCTCGTCGGCGATGTCGTCGGGCCCGTAGTGGTCGACGAAGCACCAGGCGCCGACCATGCGCCGGCCCAGATTGGGCAGCAGGCGGCGGACTTCGGTGGACTCGCCGAGCTTGACCCGGCGGGGGCTGAGGAGTTCGCGCACCGGCTCGGCCACCACGAACCCGCGGCCACCGCAGAGGGCGGGAACCGCCTCCCGATCAAGATTGCTCATGGCGCACAACCTAGCCCTGTCGGGGACCTCTCGTCAGGTCATCGATCCACCCATTGAGGGGCACTTGGCTCAGAACCGGCACGGCGACCGAGGACCCGGACCACAGGTCCGTACGCCGGAGGACGGCCCGTCGGCGAACTGTCGACGGGCCGTTCGAGGGACCGTCGAAATGCCGTTCGAGGGAACCACCGACGGGCTGTTCGAGGGGCTACCGACGGGCTGTTCGGGCGGCGACCGACGGGCCACTCGGGGAACCACCGACGGGCGGCTCGGGGGGCTGTCGACGCGGCTTCGACACTCGGGTCGAGGCAGCATCCCAGGAAATAGTAGCCATGGACATAGTAGCCATGTACTGTATCTCGCATGAGCTCAGCGAAGTCGGTATCCGAGAACGCGACGCCCGGTTTCCTCGTCTGGCGGCTGTCCATGAAATGGCGCGTCGCGGTCGACCGGGCGGTGGGCCCGCTGGGTCTGACACACGCGCAGTACTCGCTGGTGGCGTCGCTGTACGGCATGCACCGGGACGGCGTGCGCCCCAGTCAGCGCCAACTCGCCGACCACACCGGGCTCGAACCGCTCTACGTGTCGAAGCTGGCCCGCTCCCTGGAAGCGGCCCGCATCGTCGACCGCGTCCGGGATCCGGCGGACCCCCGGGCGGTGCGACTGTCCCTCACCGAGGACGGGCGGGTGATCACCCGCCGCGCGATCACCGTGGTCCAGGGCCTGTTGGAACAGCTTCTCGAACCACTGGGCGGCCTCGGCGGCGAACGCACACAGGCGTTCAGCCGCGAACTGGCCACCCTGCTCGACGTACCGCTCGATCCGGCCACCGGAGCCGAGCCGTATTCCGACGAGGATTCACCCAAGGAGCAGTCATGACCACCTCCCCTCCCCCTGTCAACGGCCAGGTCATCGGCCTCGCCCACTACGCGAGCCGCGCCGCCCTGGAGCGGGTGCTGGCCCGCAGCGGCACCACCTTCGAGCAGTCCGTGGCCCTGCGGGCCGTCTCCGACAACGGCGGAACCGTCGAGCGCGACCGGCTCGTGGGCCGGCTGACCGGCGCGCTGAAGATCGAGGAGCCGACGGCCCGGCGGACCGTCGACGCGATGACGGCGGTGAAGCTGCTGGAGGAGCCCACGGCCGGGCAGGTGTCCCTCACGGACGCCGGCCGGGAGCTGTTCGAGTCGATCCGCACCGCCGGCAACGAGATCGCGGCCCGGCTGTACGCCGGCATTCCGGCCGAGGACCTGGCCGCCGCCGGACGCGTCCTGACCCTTGTCACCGAGCGCGCCGACGCGGAACTGGCCGAGGCATAGCCACTCCGCGACCACCCCCTCGACAGGTCGTGGAATATTCAACCAACAAGCGCGGTTGAGGCCGTCGAAGGAGGTCAGTGGTGGACATGACGTACTACGACCACGGGACGGCCGCGGAGCGCTGGGAGCGGGCGCAGCTGTTCTTCGAGGCCAAGGACTACGCCGCGGCGGCGCGGGTGCTGGGCGGACTGGTCGAGGAGGCGCCGGAGCAGACCGGACCCCGGCTGCTGCTGGCGCGCTCCTACTACCACTCGGCCCAACTGCGGCGCGCCGAAACCGAGTTGCGCGCGCTCGTGGAGTTCGACCCGGTCGAGCACTACGCCCGGCTGATGCTGGGACGCACGCTGCAGCGCCTCGGACGCAATGACGAGGCGGCATCCCACCTGCGGATCGCGTCCGCGCTCGCGGGCGACTTCGAACAGGCTTGAACGGCCCGGGGGTTCGGCCAGGCTCGGTTCCGGTCCGCCGCCTTTCGGCCCCTGTGCCCCACCGCCGGGGAGTCCGGCGAGCACGCCGCTG